>PFSC01000136.1 GCA_002788865.1 Candidatus Roizmanbacteria bacterium CG_4_9_14_0_2_um_filter_39_13 | reverse complement strand
AAGCCAGAAGATATGCAGTTACGACTGTTGTAGTCTTTGATACCCTGTGCTCTTGGCACAGGGTTGTTCATTGCTTTTCGTTAAAAATACCATAGAGGGTATCGTACTGTTGTTGTAACTGTAATTCTTCCATTTATTTAGCCTACCATATTTCTTTCATTTGGACAACTTATTCAAGTTAGTTGCCTAAGTACTAAAAAATGGATGAGTATTATTTTCTTTGTGAAATAGCTTCGTAATATAGTAAAATTCAGTATGTCACAAATATTTTCGATCACTCTCACAACAGATGAGCTTCTCTATGTGCTCGTGCTTTCTGGAGTAGAAGATGAAGAAAAGTATGAGGATTACGACTTGAATATCGAAGATATTTCGCGTGAACGACTTGAATCGGGTAGGAAATCTCTGCAAGATCGAGGGCTTCTTTACGGCGATGGTCCGATCCCACAGCTTGACAATACGCTTACAGCACTTGTATCGGCTACTATAATCGGCGAAAAAGTCGGAGTAGAATATACCGAACAGTCAACTGGATTGCATGTGCAATTTCTCAAAGAAGAAGGGATGTATGTGTTCCGGGGAAAAATTGATGAGTCATAAATCAAAGATATACATGATTATCTTTTGAGCAATATCTTTTTTTGATGCTTTTTCAATCTTCTTTATTTTCTTATCTTTTGATACTATGTATACTTCATTTTCTTCAGTTTCGAACCCTATGTCAGGGCGGCTAATATCATTGACGATGACATAATCGACATCTGCATTTGTGAAGAGTTTCTGACTGTCATTCTGAGCAACGCGAAGAATCCATGTATTTTCTGGATCCTTCGGTCGTTTCACTCTCTCAGGATGACCTCTCTTCACCACGGCTTCGGAGGGAAAGGCAATCGCCTTGAAACCTATAAGTGTTATTTTGGGATTTATTTTTTTAATCTCATTAATTATTTTCTTGGTGGGGGAGAGAGTAATAGAATGGGGGACTGAGCTACTCAATTTCTTCCCTACTCTCTTTACGGTAAAATCTGAAACAGCCGCGACATGAAATACAATATCAATATCTTTAAGTTTATTAATAAGTGATTTTTGAAGATCTTCAGATGTTGTAAAGATGAGATTTTTGATTGGAAGTTGTGACGGTTCGGCATTATGTGCATGGAGATACGTCACGCGAGCTCCATATCGATATGAAGCTTCAGCGATCGCTTTTCCCATTTTTCCAGTGCTTCGATTTGTTATTACTCGAGCATCATCGATTGGCTCAATCGTGCCGCCTCCAGTTACCAGAACCCTTTTTCCTTCAAGAAGTTTTTTTCGTAAAAGAATTCCTTCGATTTCTTTCTTAATTTTCTTTACATCTGGAAGTCTTCCAATTCCATCAGTGCCACAAGCAAGAGAACCTGTGTCTGGCATCATGATTTCGTACCCAAATGACGTAAGAGTTTTCAAGTTTCTCTGAGTTGCTGGATGATGCCACATCTTGTCGTTCATTGACGGACAGATGAGAACAGGCGCGGTCGTAGCAAGAATCGATGTTGAAATAAAATCATCAGCAAGTCCTGCAGCAAATTTTGCAATCGTATTTGCTGTTGACGGGACAACAACAAATATATCTGCCTTTTTTGCCACTTCAATGTGGTCGACCTTCTTACGTTTTAGAATTTGTTCGTATGAAAAACTATCTTCAAATACATTCACAAAAACAGGATATCCAGTTATCTCCTCAATCTTTCCTGGAGAAACTATGTGCATTGCTTTTTTAGTCATCATGACATAGATTTTGTGATTATCTTTTTTCAAAAGCTGAATGAGATCAAGAGATTTATATGCAGCAATTCCAGATGAGATTCCAATGACGATGTGTGACATATTTTAGACGTGAATTTTTTTCATCCTTTCAATGATGATGATAAATGCGAAGAGAACCACTGCAATTGTGACAAATGCAAAGAACTTTTCTATACCCCCAAGAAACAGACTCGAAACTCCGAGAATGAAAGATATAAGCCAGTAAAATACTGCAATTCTTCGTTTCCCCCAACCGATCTCTAAGAGTTTGTGGTGAAAGTGTCCCCAGTCAGCACGAAATGGTGACTTGTGCATGTGGATGCGCCGAATTATGGTGTAGATCGCATCAATCGTCGGAATGGCAAGAACCAAGATCGCAGTCCCAACTTTGCCAAATGACAAAATTGAGAGTATACCAAGCAAAAAACCTGCAAGTGCTCCACCACCGTATCCTGGCATGATACGTTGCGGGTAAAAATTAAATGGGAGAAAACCGAGATATGCTCCGGCCACAATAAATGATAGGTACATCACTGTTTGGGCATGAATGTCATGTGCTACAAATCTTTGTGAGAGTAGTCCTAAAAATAAGGCGGTGATTGCTACAAATCCAGGAAGTTGCCCATCGACTCCCTTGCTCCAATTGACCATATTCATCGTCCACGTAAGCCAAATTACTGCAAGAATATCTGCAACTACCCAAATAGTGTGTCCGCCAAAAATATCGACTGAAATTTTCCAAAGATCCAATCGAATTACCCCGCCAAATGGATTTGAAATAAATGGAATCCCCAGGCCAAACATGACAAGAATAACGGAAATAATTAGGTTAAATACAAATCGTTTGTATGGAGATGCGTCATATTTGTCGTCCCAAAGACCGACCATCAAAAGGAGGGCATTTGCAATAAAAATTCCGATGACGATCTGATTCATCGGGAGGAAGATCACCGCTGTCACAAGAAGAGATATAAAAATTGGAATACCTCCACCTCTCGGTATAATTCCAGTATGCGTATGTGCAGGGTGTTTGCGCTTGGTGCTATCGGTTGTGAGTTGGTATTTTTTGGCGATGCGAATCGCAATAGGAGTTGTGAGGTATGAGATTGTTGCCGCAACTGCAATGATTATAATTCCAGTAAAAAACATATGTGTATCAAGCAACCAAAAGGAGTATTTTGATAAAAATACCAGTAAAACAAATGATCAATGTACCATTTGTGATGGAGAGAATCTTTTTAAATAATGAATTATTGGGAAAGTATTTTTTTGCAACTTGACTATTTACAAAAAACATGAGATTCATGAAGATTGGTAACAAAAGGATGAACCAAATGTCCGCTATTTGAGGCTCACCCCATGGTTCGGAGTAAAAGAGAGGTATTTCTTGCGGAAATGTTTGATATTTCCAGACAAAAAAACTCACCATGAGAATATTTGCTCCAAAAAGTAATTTTAGCGTCGTTCGCATGTCTATATTATACAAGTTGTTCTTGGGGAGCGGAGAGCTTGTCACTGAATCAATCCGGGATTGGAAATTTTCTGCACAGCTTTTTAATTTGTGTTGAGATATCTATAAGTTTTTTATTTTTTGAAAGATTTTTCGTGACTATCTCTACAAACTCCTTTTTTCCCTTTTCAGGAAGTACATATTGACTTGTTTCCTTTATTACCTCATCAATCCAGTGTGCGATCTGCTTCATCTGTTTTTCTTTCATGTTGCGAGTTGTGATCCCCGGGGTTCCGAGTCTCAGTCCAGATGGATACATTGGTGACCCGGTATCATATGGAACAGTATTGTAGTTGCATATTATCCCAGCTTTTTCGAGTGCCATCGCCGGAATGTTACCTGATAATCCTTGTTTCCGCAGATCCAAAAGAATAAGATGTTTGTCTGTTCCACCTGATACGACATCGTATCCTGCTTTTTTCAACTCGGCTGCTAAAACTTGAGCATTTTTTACAACTTGCTTTGCGTATGCTTTAAACTTTGACGTTGTTGCATGTTTGAGGGCAACTCCTATTCCTGCAATAGTATGATTGTGAGGACCTCCTTGTAATCCAGGAAACACAGCTTTATCAAGTGCGTCAATATGTTCCTTTCGGATAAAAATGAGAGCACCGCGTGGACCTCTGAGCGTTTTATGTGTTGTGCACATTACGGCATCGGCATATTTAAATGGACTTTGAAGTACCTCAGTTGCGACAAGTCCTGCTTCATGAGAGATGTCAGCAAGATAGTATGCTCCTATTGATTTTGCAATTTTTCCCAATTTATCATGACGGATATCTCTGGGATATGCAGTCCCCCCGGAAATAATAAGTTTTGGCTTTACTTTCTTTGCTTGCTTTGCAATTTCTTCATAATCAAATATTTTTGTTTTTGGATCAACATGATAAAAACTAATGTTATAAATTTTTGAAGCGAGCGAAAGTTTGCGTTCTTTAAATATCCACCCATGAGAAATATGCCCACCATCGGGGAGAAACATAGACATAATAGTGTCTCCTGGTTCAAGAAGCGCAAGATATACTGCCGCATTTGCAGGTGACCCCGAATACGCTTGAACATTTACATCCCATGCATTTGGATCGGCGTGGAAGGCTTTGAGTGCTCGCTTTTCAACCAAACTTTCAAGTATGTTTACATTTTCCATCCCCTGGTAATAGCGGCGATATGGTTGACCTTCCGAGTATTTATTTATGAGTATTGAACCAACAGCTTCGCGAATTTCTTCAGGTGCCATATTTTCAGAGGGGATCATCATGAGGGTTTCTGCTTGTCTTTTTGCTTCTTTCTGAATGATATCGTAGATTTGTTTATCAGTTTTCTTTAAATTCATGGTACATAACATAATTAATAACTATGAAAAAGTTCACAAGTGTATGTATGTGCTATACCATGGTAATGGCGAGAAAATTGATAATATTTGTCAAAAGAGTATCAAAACTGTTCAAGAAATTCAACTTGATTTTTGGGAAAAATCCTATAGTATTTCTTAGTGCATTTTGATAGATGACCAATGTAAAGTTTTTGTAAGAGCCTGTTTGAAAACTTAAAAAGTGTCATTCCGAGCTTGTCGAGGAATCTCTTCTTTGAATTTAAGAAAGGGATTTCTCCACTCCATTTACTTCCTTCACTTCGGTCGAAATGACAAAAAACCTAGTTTTCAAACAGGCTCTAAGAAAAGTTAAAAATCAACACACTCATATGAATTTTAAAACCGTTATTGAGGTTCAAGAATACTTGTATACCTTCCGAACAAAAGTCCTCAAAGAAGATCTTGAACGTAAATTTCAATTTGCTCAAATCTTTGCAGAAGAACTTGGAAACCCTCAGAATAATAGAAAGGTAATCCACGCTGCGGGAACTTCGGGAAAAGGGTCGACATGCGCGATCATTAGTCACATACTCACAAATCATGGATTTAAAACCGGGCTGAGTATCTCACCTCATTTGTATGATCTTCGGGAGCGACTTCAAATTAATGGGAGAATATTGGATGAAAAAATATTTTGTGGATATTTCAACAAAATATATCCAATAATCGAAAAGTTGAAAAATCATAAATTTGGACCTCCGTCTTTTTTTGAAATTATGATTGTATTTGCGTATTATGTATTTCAGAAAGAGGGGGTTGACTACGCAGTTATGGAAACAGGACAAGGAGGAAGGCTCGATACGACCAATATTGCAAATAACAAAAATAAAATTGCAGTTATGACCAAAATAGGACTTGATCATATCGACATTCTTGGAGATACTCTCAAAAAAATTTCTATTGAAAAATCTGCAATCATTCATCCAGGGAATATTGTGATTTCTATCCAACAAAGAAAGGTTGCTCAACAAATTGTCTCAGATTACGCAAGTAAAATGAAGTCAAAGTTTGGTACGATATCTCGCGGAACAAACTATTTGAATATAAAGACATCGCACCAAACAATTCAATTTGATTTTGCATATAAAAAATGCACATTTGAAAAACTCATTCTATCGCTGAGCGGCCTCTATCAAGTTGAAAATGCTAGTATGGCTATTGCTGCAGTATATGAAGCGTCAAAAAGAGATTCATTTAAAATGAAAGAAAATATTGTCCGATCGTCCCTTTCATCAATTAAAACACTCGGTCGTTTTGAAGAATTATTCGTTGAGCAAAAACGAATCATAATTGATGGGGCTCACAATCCTCAAAAAATGTCTGCGTTTATCAAAAGTCTCAAGAAGAAGCATCCGAATATGATGTTTGATTTTTTGATCGGGTTCAAAAAAGGGAAAGACTACAAAGAAATGCTCAAATATATAGTACCGATTGCTCATAGAATATTCGTATCTGAGTTTGAAAAAGATGATCAAATTGATGATGTATATCCAGAAAAGGGGAGAGATGTAAAAAAAATCTTGGCGGAAGAATATGGGTTCACATCTGTGACGATTATTCCAAACTCAGAAGTAGCCTTCAACAAAGCTCGCAAAGCAATAAATGGACATTTGGTTGTCACGGGATCACTCTATCTCATCAGTGATCTGTACAAGAGAATACGTAGTATGATAAATGAAATGCAGAAGTATGAGACAGGAACTATTTTGCCAATTGCGAAAAATACGAAAAAACCGACATATCAAGAAATTCGTGATTTCTTATATTCATTTCGTTCAAAGAATAATTTTTATTCGCTTGGATCTCCAGGTTTTAACTTTAGTCGCGTCATGCGACTTGCAGAACTTCTTGGAAATCCTCAGAACAAAATCCCCGTGATACATATTGCAGGAACATCGGGAAAGGGCTCAACATGTGGGATGATCAGCCATCTTCTTGGAAGTCATGGTTTGAAAGTTGGACTAAGCATTTCTCCCCACCTTCTTGATCTTCGAGAGCGAATCCAAATAAATAATTCGATGATATCAGTAGAGCTTTTTGGGAAATATATCCAAGAGATCATCCCAGCTATTCAGCAAATTGATGAAGCAAAATACGGGAAACTCACTTTTTTTGAAGTAATGATCGTTGCTGCATACTATATTTTTTGGAAAGAAGGTGTGGATTATGCAGTCATGGAAACAGGCCTTGGTGGACTCTATGATGCTACAAATATTGCAACTTCACCAAATAACATTGCGGTCATCACCAAGCTTGGACTTGATCACACAGATATTCTTGGCAAAACAATTGCAAAAATTGCGGCTCAAAAGGCGGGAATAATCCATCCAAAAAATATTGTAATTTCAACTCGTCAAAGTTCATCTGCAACTTCAGTTATTCGTGAGATTGCGCAAAAAAATCAAACGAAGGCTCTTTTTGTTGAGAGTAGCATTCATTACAAACATATCAATCAACAAGATGAACAGACGTCTTTTGATTTTGAGAATGGAAAATGTAAATATAAAAATTTAATATTGTCACTTCAAGCAAAGTATCAAGTAGAAAATGCATCGCTTGCTCTTGTAGTAGTTCAAAAGACGTTCATTCGAGATGAAATAACTCTTCAAGAAAAAGTAGTACGAGAGGTTTTTATGAATATAAAGACCCCAGGAAGATTCCAGGAAATGACCATTCGAGGTAAAAAAATCATAATAGATGGGGCTCACAATCCTCAAAAAATGTCGAAATTTATCCAAAGTTTAAAAAAACGATATTCTGACAGTACATTTGATTTTTTGATTGGATTCAAAAAGGGAAAGGATTATAAGGAAATGCTCAAATATATCGTTCCACTTTCTCAAAGTATATTTATATCGGAGTTTCAAGGTGATGATCAAGCGATGATGATTGTTCCAGAAAGTAGGAAAAAAATTCGCCAAACAATCGAATCAGAATATACATTTGACCAGATCTCAGATTTTGCTGATCCAATTCTAGCAATCAAGAAGGCAATAAAAAATCATGATACAATATTCGTGATAACGGGCTCTCTATATATGATTAGCGCAATTCTGAAGAAAATTAAAAATATTTAATAGCAAGCGTATGTTCAAGATGCAAAAAATGGATCTATTGGTAGGAATATATATTTTTGGAATCATCGTTTCTGAGCTCATGGGAATCAAGACATTTCCACTTGTGAAGTTCGGAGATTTTACCTTAAACACAAGTGTAGCGATATTTCTTCTTCCCATTCTCTTTACTATAAACGATGTTATTATCGAGGTTCATGGCGTTGAGCGAGCACGAAGTGTCGTGCGGACAGGTCTTATGACGATCGTTCTTCTTTTTGGATTTATTATTCTGTCCCTTTCATTTCCACCCTCTGGTCGTTTTGCTGAAAGTAATCCAGCATATGCAGAGGTATTTAGAAAGTCAGCGCGTATTTCTCTCGCATCGCTGACGGCATTTGCCCTTGCCGATTTTTTGGATATTTATCTTTTTGCAAAGATTAGGCAGAGGCTCGGGAAAAGTAAGCTTTGGCTTCGAAACAATGCATCAAACATTATTTCGCAATTTATTGATACGACGATTTTTATGACCTTAGCTTTCTGGGCGTTGGATAAAAGCATTGACAGCAATTTTGCGTTTCTCACGAGTTTGATCATTCCTTATTGGCTTCTCAAGTCATTCATGTCAATTATTGAAACGCCATTGGTTTATTTGGGCGTGAAGTGGCTTAAAGATGATAAGAAGAAACCGAAGGAAAAAGTGATTGTGAATTAATGTTTTTTTACATATATAGAATAATGTCATCCCAGGCTTGACCTGGGATCCAGAGCATGAAAAAAAGTGCAGTATATATTCTTGCAAATAAACGTAACGGGACATTATACATTGGAGTAACCGCCGATCTCGTTAAGCGCATTTGGCAACATAAAAACAAGCTTGTATCAGGCTTCAGCTCTAAGTATGATCTTCACATGCTAATATATTACGAACCGTTTGATAATATTGAACACGCAATTTCTAGAGAAAAACAACTGAAAGCATGGAAGAGAAAATGGAAACTTGCATTGATTGAAAGTATGAATCCAGACTGGAATGATTTGTACGAACTGATAAAATAAGACTGGATCCTGAATCAAGTTCAGGATGACGATAATTGAATTTGTTATTAATAAAAACTGTCATTCCAAAATTGATTTGACATCAAGGCAAACATAGTATGCAGTTTCAACCCTTTTCATTTCAAAAACCTGATGGTCGTCCATTTTTTTTCACAAGTTTTGTGAGCACGATTGACGGCAAGATTATTGTCAAGGAAAAAGGGTATTGGCCGATTGGCACAAAGGAAGATTACAATTACTTTACGTATCTTCGAGCTCATGCGGATGCGATCGTTGATGCCAAAAATACTGCCGTCATGTTTGGTAAATATACCATTAAAACTCTCCATAGCGAGATATTTCAAGAGTTTCGAAAAGAGTTGGGAAAAGAAGGATTGCCAGAATATATCGTTCTTACATCAAATCCCGATGAAGCGCTTACTGAAGCATTGGAAAACGAACATGGATTTGAAACAAAAATATTGACAGTGGAGAATGCCGAACTTAGCTCAGAGATTGAGAAAGTATCAAATGTTGTGAGGTGTCATCCTGAGGCACAGCCGAAGGATCCAGTAAACAATCAAGTCGATCTGGATTCTTCGCATTCGCTCAGAATGACAAACAAGAGAAAGAGAGTGAGCGTGCAAAATCTCGTTGATTACCTAAACTCAAGAGAATACAAAAATGTCTTTATTGATGGAGGGCCGACGTTGGTAGCACAACTTCTCCAAGAAGAAGTATTAGATGAGGTACATCTGACCATTGCGCCTAAAATATTTGGATCTCTCCCGGGGAAAACCCTCACCATGGTTGAGGGGATGCTATTTCCTCCAGAAGAAATTCCACAGTTTAATCTTACTTCTGTCGATCGGATTGGAGATGATGAGGTGGTGTTGAGGTATCAAAGGTAATTAAATTCCTACAGCACATGTTATAATCTGTCAGCACATGTTATAATCTGTGGCATGTTCGAAGCACAAAGACAATATCTACAGCAAAAATGGCAAGGATGGGTAGAGAGAAATAATAGGAGAGAGCTTCTCGAAGGTATCCAAAGTCAGGAGTAGGCACTGGCAGAGTTTGTTTTACGACATGGAGCCAATGAACGAGCGGAAGATGGTACTGTACATTACTTTGCACCAATTGAAGGAGAATGGCCAAATGATGGGTATTTGGTCGCTTTACATAATCCAATGCAAAGAGCTACGCTCGAAGAGTTATTGCAGGACTTTGATGGACAATGTTCATTTGATGCCTCTGCGATAACGAGCGCTTTTGCAAAGACGATGAATGCGACCCTAATTGGAGGTGGACTCTCACGCTTAGACTATTATTCTCACGTAGATCGAGAAGGTCGAACCATCACTCTTTTCGATGCCACAAAACAAGAAGGAAGTCCGCATGAACCAATTCCAACCCGAGTGCTTGAAGGGTATTATGGTGCTTTGAATTTGATCGACAGGGCTTTTCAGAACATGCAATGAGAGTAGCGACAGAATGTATCGTAGAATATACCGCAAACTCACTTCCACACATCGCCACGTCAAACGTGGGTTCGCAATTATCTTATTTCCATGCTTCGCAGATCATGCGGAATGAACAATAGTCACACCACAGTCCGACGTGTGGTTCAAACTGCTGACCTCTGATTTTTTGAACGACGTCTTTTACGCGCGTTTGCACTTCCTCAAGATCCTTTGTTGTTCGGTTCAAGGTAATTTTTTCTCGTGCTTGAAGATAATAAAATGACAGATCGATTTTTTCAATGGGAACGTTGTAAAGTCCTGGGTCAGATGCAGCTTTTGCGTATATCGCAAGTTGCAGGTCTTTTTTGAGTTTTTTGTCGTCTGGTCTTCTTCCAGTTTTGTAATCAACAACTTCAATGCCTCCGTTTTCTTTCTGATCTACGCGATCGATTTTTCCCGTCAAAAACTCTGAGCTGCCGATTCGGATTTTGAATAACTTCTCAAGATCAATGATTTTGATTTCAGGTGTGTGGAAAGAGTGGTAATAATTCTCAAGCATTTCCTTTGCCTCTTTTTTCATACGTTTCTGATGAGCTTGTGAACTATATCCGATCGGAATCCACATAGTCTCCAGAATATTGAGAAGATGTGGGAGGTCCCAAGTGGAGTCTGTAGCAAAACCTTTGTAAAATTTTTGAAGTACATTGTGAATGGTGCTTCCAAACGAAGCAGCAGATCCAGGAGCGGTCGGAATTTTCAAAATATACTGATATTTATACTGAAGTGGGCACATTTCATATGTCTGAAGCTGTGAATAGGAAATATTTTTCACCTCAGTAGGGGGCAATATGACCGGTTCTCCTTGCTTCTTGAAATCAAAAATAGAGAGTTGTTCCTTTTTTTCTGCGACAAACGCACCACTTTTTTGCACCTCCTCAAGACCTATAGTTTCAGCAACAAACGGTGAGATTTTGCGTTTCCGAAGGCCTTCTCCATAGATCTCTGATGCAGTGATAAACGATCGGTCTTTGGCGCGAGTCAACCCTACATAAAACAATCTTCGCTCTTCCTGAACATGATAATCTCCTGCAGGAATTTGCTCTTTGATGAGAGATTCGGGTATCGGGATTTGTTCACGACGACGATATGTAGGAAAGCGACCTTGACTGACATTTGGCAAAAATACGACCGGGAACTCAAGCCCTTTGGAGGAATGTACTGTGAGAATATTGACAGCATTCACCTCAGCGATATCTGTTTCACCTGCAAGGGGAGATTCTCCAAGCTCCATGCTCATAGTGATAAAGTCATTTACTGAAAATACAGATGTGTCCTCTTGAGCTCTTTCTATATCCTTTAGCTTTTGAAAGAATTTTGTGATGTTGAGTGTGCGCTTTTCTTCTATCTCAGATGTCGGATTGCTCAATCGCTTAAGAAGTCCTGAATCTTCAAGGAATGAAAATAATATTTCTCCTGCGGAATCATTTCTGATCTGCCCAAGATGTTTTTTGATCATCGTCACAATCTCAATAAGTTTGTCTTTGGTGCCTTCTTTGATCAGGGGAAGATGTTCTTTGTACTGATTTGAATCTTTTTTATACCACTCACTCACTTCAAATGAAAGAAATATCTCAATTGCTTGATACAAACTTAGCGAAGTTTTTTTTGCAAACGACATACACATGACTAGATCTTCAGCATCGATCTGAAAAAGCTCCATGCTCAACACTCGAAACATAGAGACAGTATTGTTCGGATCTGCCAAAATTTGAAGATATGCAATGATATCTTTGACCTCAGCTTGCTTGAACAAAGTCCCAGGACCCAAAAATTGGAATGGGATACCTTTTCTTTTGAGTGCGGTGATGATCGGTTCGCTATGGCTATTTGCTCGAACGAGAATGGCAAAGTCGCGAAAAGAATATTCCTTTGTATGTAATGTAGCGATTTTATTTACAATCCAATTCGCTTCTTGATCTCCATGGGCAAATAGATTGAATGTGACCGCGTCTTTGATATTTTTTGTATGGCTTTTGAGCTCTTTTGAAATTCCAAGCTTTGATTCAAGAGTATCTGGATTGTTGTTTTGAACAAGATTATATGCGAGGTCAAGAACTGTTTGATTTGAACGGTAATTATCGTTTAGGCTGATTTGACGAGCCTTTTTGTAGTCATCCATGAATGTCAAAATATTTGAGATTGATGCACCCCTAAACTTATAAATTGCCTGAGAATCATCTCCAACTACAGTCAGGTTTGGATTGTTTTTCGGAGGGCAAAGAAGTTTGATGAGTTCATATTGTGCGATGTTTGTATCTTGAAACTCATCTACAAGGATATATGTAAACTTTTGCTGATATTGTTTGAGAATACTTGGTCGTTTGCGAAACAAATTGTTCAGATAAAAAATGAGGTCACCAAAGTCCATGACGTCATGCTCGATCTTGATTTTTTGATATGTTTTGTAGGCATATGAAAGCTCTTGAAGTTGTTGAAGTTCTTCTTCAGACATATGTTCTTTCTGTGTCAGCTCGGCTTTTATCTTGTCATTCTGAGCGGAGCGAAGAATCCATGCATCTCCTGGATCCTTTGGTCGTTTCACTTTCTCAGGATGACATTGAAAGTTAACCCATTTTTCATAATCATCAGGAGATATATCCTCATCTTGAAGACGGGAAAAATGCTGAAGCAGTCCCTCGATGAATTTATTAGGGTTGCTTATAGGTCGGAAATATTTCAAGTTGAGATTAAAAAGATTGTTTCTTAAAAACAGGACTGATTGAGCCTGAGACATAAGCGTATATGAAGCATTCATTCCCAAGTGGTGAAGTTCGTCACGAAGGATATCATCTGCAAATGCATGAAACGTCGAGATCCACATCTGGAAAAATCCATACGGCATCGCACGATCGACGCGCTCTTCCATTTCATATGCCGCTTTTTCCGTGAAGGTAAGGCAAAGTATCTCTTCCGGTCGTACAAGCTTCTGATTTATTAGGTACTTTATCTTTTCAACGAGAGTAGTTGTTTTCCCTGTTCCCGCACCTGCGACGATGAGAAGGGGGCCAGATACACTCTTGATTGCTTTCTGTTGGGATGAATTCAATTGAATACTAGGTTCATGCATAGATCCATTATTGTAGCATAGGTTGACCTTGACTTTTTGCTCATTCCACTATATCATTTGCGCATAGATTGATACAAATGCTTGTATTTTCTGTGGTATCATTTATAATAACTTTTTGTTATTTGATAGATCGTTTCAAGCGGTAGTTCAGAAGAAGGACTGGATGAACTCGATATCCATCAAGTTCTTCTACTGAAGGATTCCCGAACTTGAAACGATATAATTATTATTTATTTAATTATATTTAACTTATGGCAACAGACAAATTTGTGAGAAACAAGCCACATTTGAACATCGGTACTATTGGTCATGTCGACCATGGGAAAACCACAACCACTTCAGCTATTCATCACGTTCTTGCAAAAAAAGGACTTGCAAAAGACATGAAATATGAAGAAATTGATAAAGCTCCAGAAGAAAAAGCACGCGGAGTCACCATCAATATTCATCATTCAGAATATGAAACTGAAAAGCGACATTATGCGCATATCGATGCACCAGGTCATGCAGATTACATCAAAAATATGATCACAGGAGCAGCACAGATGGATGGAGCAATCCTTGTTGTTTCAGCTCCTGATGGACCAATGCCTCAGACACGAGAACACATTCTTCTCGCAAAACAGGTCAATGTTCCCGCAATCGTCGTATATTTGAACAAAATCGATATGGTTCAAGATCAGGAAATCATCGATCTTGTCGAGATGGAAGTACGGGATCTTCTCAAGAAATATGAATACCCCGGTGATGAAGTGCCGGTAATTCGAGGATCTTCACTTAAGGCAATCGAAGATGATCCAGAGGCCGTGAAAGCCATAGAAGAACTTATGGTTGCTGTCGACTCATACATTCCTGATCCAGTTCGAGATATCGAAAAACCATTCCTTATGCCTGTTGAAGACGTCTTCACCATTCAAGGACGTGGAACAGTCGTCACGGGTCGTGTAGAGCGAGGAATCTTGAAAGTCAATGAAGAAATTGAGATTGTCGGATTGGTAGATTCACGCAAGACGGTAGTCACAGGAATCGAAATGTTCCGAAAAACACTTGATGAGGCACGAGCAGGAGACAACGCAGGACTTCTTCTTCGAGGAATCGAAAAGGAAGATGTTCAACGAGGACAAGTCATCTCAAAGCCTGGTACAGTCAAACCCCACACTGAGTTTGAAGCCGAAATTTATGTTCTCAAAAAAGAAGAAGGTGGACGTCATACTCCATTCTTCAAAGGATATCGACCACAGTTCTACATTCGTACAACTGACGTCACTGGAGAAGTCAAACTTCCAGAAGGTGTCGAAATGGTGATGCCTGGAGACAACATCAAGATCGAAGCAAAACTCATTGCCCCAATCGCACTTGAAGAAGGTCTGAAATTCGCTATTCGTGAAGGTGGACACACAGTAGGTGCTGGAGTTGTGACCAAAGTCATTAAATAAAAAAACATTTGTAGAGGCGGGGAAACCCGCCTTTACATTTTATTATTGCACGTTGAAATATGCCAAAAGGAAGAATTCGCATTCGATTAAAAGCTTACGATCATAGATTGATCGATGAAACCTGTCAGAAACTTGTAGATTCTGCAATCAAAACAGGTGCCTCAATCGTCGGCCCAGTACCGCTTCCAACACGAAAGGAAGTGTACGTCGTAAACAAATCAAGCTTTACCGATAAGGATGCGCGTGAACATTTTGGTTTGAAAATACACAAGAGACTTCTTGACATCATAAATCCCACGAATCAAACCATCGACTCACTCATGCATTTGGAGCTCCCTGCTGGAGTAGAAGTAGAAGTAAAGATGTGAAGTTTGTCATTGCAAGGAGTACATAACCTACTGATGAAATTAGGCAAATTCTTTCCTTTTCCCCGCTTGGTTTTATCTACTTTTTGCCCCCTTTTTTAGCGCTTGAAAATGTTCCGTCAAGATATGCTACTTCCCAGGTGAGTTTCTCTTGCTTGTCAGGCATTACCAGAAGCTTTTGCCATATATTCCTCCATACCCCTTGTTTTTTCCATTGAGTAAACCGTTTCCATGCAGTTTTTCCTGTTCCGTATTTGGGAGGAAGCTCATTCCATTGTACTCCTGTGGTGAGAATCCATCGTATCGCTTCAAATATCTGACGGTCATCTTTACGGGGTCTTCCACCTGCTGAAAAATTCTGTCTGGGGAGAAGTGGTTCAATGATTGGCCACTGTTTATCTGATAGTTTTCTTATATACCTATCAGACTATTACTGGAAAACTCTATTTGTCAAGGTTTGGAGATGAGTTCTAGTACAAACTCATTCAATAGTGTGAACTTACATTGAACGTAAGAGTTCACAAGTCTTGACAAAACCATATCAAAATATATCAATTATTATTTGTGTCATCCCCGACCTGATCGGGGATCCAGATCATTGTAATAGTCTAAAAACTGGATTCCTGCCGGAGCCTGCCCTCGACTCCGATCGGGGGCAGGAATGACAACCTGCCTGCCGGCAGGCAGGTCTGTGTCAAGAGTTGTGAACTCTTACCATTGAACTTACATTACGCAGTAGATAAAAACAAACGGTTACCATGATCAACAATATTTACTTCGGTATAGCATGGTGTTTTTGTATTGCAAATAGCACCTGTAACTTTTGGTGAATCTCTCTTTGTAAGTCTCGTGGACTTAGTTTATCATGTTCTCTCTTGAGCGTTGCTCTTATCTCCCTGGTCCACATCAACTTTTTCCAGCACACGCTGATACGGTGATTTTGCATTCTTTTCTCGTGTCACTTTCCATCGTGCTCCTATCCGTTCTTTTCTAACGATCCGTCGTGAGGCTACAAAATGATTGAGATATGGTGTAAGTACACCATATACCGCATTGAGGGCAGTAACAACTTCTTCTGTATCAAACCGATCGTATCCAACCCACCGCCTCACAATATGACCGTTTCGCTCTTCCACGAAACAATTGTCATTTTTATGATTTGGTCGCGAGCGTGTTAATCCCACTCCGGGTTTAATTCCCCGACGCTTGCGTCGTGATTGTCATTCCTGCGAAGGCAGGAATCCAGTCTGGATCCCGAATCCC
>PFSC01000181.1 GCA_002788865.1 Candidatus Roizmanbacteria bacterium CG_4_9_14_0_2_um_filter_39_13 | reverse complement strand
ATGATCAAACACGCGTTTGGTTGCCGAAAGTCTTTCGCTAAATTGATGATGATCAAAGCGTCCGAGTCCGGTATCCACATGGATGATGTCGGGGTTTTCATCTGGTTTTTTGTTTTCGAGGGTCTCTCCTGCTGGAACAAATGCATGATCTGCTTCGTCCCAACCGGGCATGTAGCGTTTGACGAGCCATGAGGACGCTATGGCATCAAGATCTGGAGACATGTGGGTTACTATTGTTTTTGACATACAAATATAGCGTCATTCCCGACCCCGATCGGGAATCCAGACTGGATCCCGCATCAAGTGCGGGATGACATGTTTAGCTCTTTAATTTTCTTTATAACCCGATCAACACTTATCAATTTACTTTCTTTTTCACTCCTTCTCTTCCACTCCACCTGATCTCCGGTTCTCTTTGATATGACTAGTCGAATCGGATTTCCAATAAGATCAGCTGTCGCAAATTTCTCTCCTGCTCGAGCTTCATCTCGGTCATCGTACAATACTTCAATTTCGGCTTTGAGTAGTTGGTGATAGAGCTTTTCAACCTTCTCTTTAATTTCCACGTCTTGCAGATCGAGACCGATCAAATGTACTGTATATGGAGCAACTTGCGCTGGCCATATGATGCCATGATCGTCATGGTGTTTTTCTACGATTGTTGCGATTGCCCTATCTATTCCAATCCCATATGCACCCATATACATAAGTTTTTTTGAGCCATCCTTGTCGGTAAAGAAGCCATCATGTTTTTCGGTATAAAAATGGTCGTACTTAAAAATATGACCAAACTCAATTGTTTTGGTAAGTTTCAGTTTTTTCGAGCACTTACTACACTGTGCGTCGTTATATGGATCGGCAATATCTGCTTCAATCTCATGTTTGAAATCTCTTCCGTAATTCACATTTCTAGGATCATTCGTTTTGGTTTTAAACCCTCCGAATAAGTTGCGAGCATTAACAATTGAATGGTCAACAACAAACGTAATGTTGTCTTTGTGTTCCTCATACCCCCACGCATGAACCGCTCCAGCGATTGCACCTATTGAATCCAAATCTTTTTTTTCAGCTTGAGTTAACTCATTTTCACCGACAGCATGTGCCAATTTTATCGGGTTTACTGCAAGATTTCCGGTGACAACTCCCAACACCAATCTTCCATCTGGTCTTTTATACACAATTGTTTTGATCATGTTATTTGCAGGCTTGCCATAGAACTGCACCATTTCTTGAATACTTTGTGCCTCTTCCCATTTTTGATCAACAATTTTCATTTCATTTAATTCCTCATCTTGATTAACCTTCTCTCTTACAAATTCAGCCTTTTCAATATTTGCTGCGTACTCACATTTTTCACAGGTGATAATTTGATCTTCACCTGACTCGCATTCAATTTGGAACTCATGACTGTAGTCGCCACCCAGTGCTCCACTATCAGCAATTACCGCACGGTACTCGAGCTCTAGTCGATCGCAAATGATTCCATACGCTTTATAAAAATCATTGTAGGTCTTCATAAAATCTTCTTCTGTCGCATTGTACGAATATGCATCTTTCATGGTAAATTCACGAAGACGAAGCAATCCTCCGCGAACACGCATCTCATCACGAAATTTATTTATTGTTTGATGAAGGATGATTGGAAGATCTTTATAACTTGGATTTTGAGCGGTCACCATATCGGTGATCACTCCTTCTCCAGTTGCGCTAAGGGCAAATTCAGAGCCTCTTGCATCTTCAAGTTTCATGAGTAAATTTCCCCAAGCCTTATCACGATTTGTTTTTTTCCATATTTCCATAGGATGAAGAAGGGGTATACTAATTCGCTGTGATCCGATTGCTTTCATTTCTTCATCAATAATATTGATTATTTTTTGCCAAACAATAAACCCTAAAGGTAAATATTCATATCTTCCCGCAGATAATTCGCTTACGAATCCAGCTTGATATAAAAGTTTATGTGAAATTAACTTCATATCGGATCGTGGTTCTCGGTGCGTTTTGCCAAATAGTCTTGAGTAGAGCATAGTTGTAAGTATACCAAAATGATAATTATTTCTTGAGCAATGTTTGTTTTCCTTGAATCAATCCGTGTGCTATGAGAGTGTTTAAATCATGTTTATCAAAGTACATGACTATTGATTCAGTGATACCACCTTTTGTTGCAACATCTGCAAGAAGTTTGTGCGGCAGTATTTTTTGCTCTTTTAATAGTGAACACGTACCCTGCATGGTTTGTAGCGCTATATTTAATGCCTCTGATTTCGTTAGTCCAATATTTATGAAAGATATCATGAGAGATTGAATAATATAGGCTACCACTCCAGGCCCACATCCTGCAGCAACTGTTAAAATATCCAGCTTATATTCTTCATCAACTTCAATAATTTTTCCTAGCTTTGATAACAGGTTGCAAATCTTGTATTTACTAACCTCTGAATTTAGAAAATATATCCCAATAATACCCTTCCCGATAGAAATGGGAATACTGGGCATGATTCGTACGACATGATGATTGGTTGTTAAAATCTTCTTGATCGTACTTACCCGTACTCCTGGAATTGCAGATATGATAACTGCATCTATTTTAAGATTATCTTTAATATTTTGTAATACCTCAACAACTTTTGACTTCTTAATAGTAAGAAAAACGATGTCAGCATTTTCCACAGTTTGAGCATTCTGTTTAGATGAATTACTCACACGAATGAATGAGCGAGATACTTTCTTTGATCTGATTAGCCCCTTTAAGAGTGCTGTTCCAAGATGTCCCATACCAATGATGGCAATTCGTTTCATAATCGATACATTGTTCCAAATGATAATCCTTTTGCAGAATTTAAAATAGCATATTGATCCCGACCATTGCCAATATGGACACGAGTTCCATGTTCTGCAAGATGAAGTGCTTCATTGTGTTTTGATGCCATACCTCCTGTTCCAAGGCTTGATGTTCCATTAAAACAAATAATATCTTGCCATTGATCTTTAGGGCTGATAGAGGACACTTCGTTTCCATTCATATCTCTAACAGCAGTGTCGGTGAGAAAGACGACGGTGTCGGCGTCAACACATCGAGCAAGATGCGCTGCGAGACGATCATTGTCTGCACATATCCCAAGTTTATCAAGCTCTTCAGTATTTAAAAGTTCATTTGCATTAATAATCGGTATTCCATACCCTTTGCAACTCGTTAGAAATAGAACGTTTTGCTCAAAAGAGTCAGGAGTTATAAGTACTTGAAATACTGGTACTCCAAATGAGGAAAAAGCTTCTTGCCAGAAAGTCATAAGTCTTATTTGACCAGCTGCAGAAGCAAGTTGCCGGTGAGTTTGGTTTCCATCAAATCCGCATATATCCCTTTTTCCACTGGCTACGGCTCCAGAAGTAACAAGATGTGTTTCAACTCCAGCATGAAATAATACACTTATTTGTCGAGCTATATCGCCCATGAATTTGATATCTGCATGCATTTCACCACCAGTTATAGTGCTGCTTCCAATTTTTATCACCATTTTTTTGGTTACAAATTGTTCTCTTTCATGTATTTCTCTTTGTCCTACATTCAATAGTGTTTCCATTTTTTCCCATAAAAAAACTCGTCAACATTCCGACATACTGTCGGAACAAGGACGAGTTTTCTCGCGGTACCACCTTGTTTCAATCCTGTGTTGCCATAGGAATCTTTGTAACCAACTCTGTTTCTCTATTGAGTGACATTGGTGTCTCTATTTTCCGCCAAAGGCGGATCAGCCTATGGCTGATACGGGTAAGCTTCCGTCGTGCTCATCGCACGCAACTCGTCTGGCTGGGAACCAGACTCAAGCGTTTTATCAAATTCTATTTTACATTAAAAAATGTTATTGTCAAATTTTTGATTTCTCCGAGTTGCCAGATCATAAATGCTACCGAACCTTAAAAAATAGATAGGCATTGCCAGATATATAATTGTCACTCTAAATTTT
>PFSC01000081.1 GCA_002788865.1 Candidatus Roizmanbacteria bacterium CG_4_9_14_0_2_um_filter_39_13 | reverse complement strand
TTCGAACTGCCATCATAGGCTCCGGAAGCCCACATTCTATCCATTGAACTACGGGGACATCGAGAGCACGAGAAGTAATATTATACCAAGCGCGATACGATACCACCCAAAAATGACAAGAGAATGATTTTGTAAATAGCAAATAAGCCAACTGATACCAAAATATGCACTAACAAATGCAACTACTGTACCAATAGTTAAAGTCAGTATTGAACCACTGTCTTGCAATGCAATATCCTTCATCTCCCAGAAATCAAATACCGATGCGGCAAGAATCGTAGGAATCGACAACATGAATGAGTATTTCGCTGATTCATCACGTCGATATCCAAGAAACATCATGCCGACCAGTACCGCACCTGCACGAGAAACACCGGGAATAACGGCAAGAGCTTGGAACAATCCAACAAGGATTGCGTCTCGATAGGTCAAAATAGCAATCTCTTTTTTAATTGTGATGATTCTTCGCCCAATCAAATACTCAACAATTAGAAATACTGCTCCAATGACGATAAATACGGTTGTGGTAAATTGGATGTTTTCAAAAAATACCCCTTTAATCATGCCATACAGAAAGTAGCCAACGAGGGCTGTTGGGATAAATGAGAGAATGAGTCGCTTCATAAGGGCACTACTTCTGAGAATTTCTTTCCAGTACAAAAATACCACCGCAAGAATTGCTCCTGATTGTATAAACACTTGAAATAATTTCACAAAATCACTTTGTACCAATCCAAGAAGTCTTGATGTCCAGATGAGATGAAAGGTTGATGATACGGGGAGAAATTCCGTGATTCCTTCGATAATGCCGAGAATGAATGTTTGTATGATGGTCATAATACGTATCTACAGTATAATACACCCATGTCACGAAAAATCGCCCTTGTGCACGATCATATCCAAGAATTTGGTGGCGCAGAGCGCGTTCTCGTCGCACTGCACAAGATATTTCCAGAGGCTCCCGTTTACACCGCATTTTTTACCCCAAAAGCACTTGGAATCCATGCCAAACATTTCAAAGGATGGAATATAATCACCTCATGGGCTGATCGAGTTCCCTTTTTTAAACGTCTCTATTCTCCACTCAGATTTCTCGCACCAAAAGTATGGCAGTCATTTAACTTTGATGAGTATGGTATTGTCATTTCAAGCTCTGGTTGGTACATGTGTAAAGGTATTGTGACAAACTCAAAAACTACGCATATCTGCTATCTTCATCATCCACCACGATATCTCTATGGATACGAAACTGCAGTTGAATGGCAAAAATACTGGCCGGTGAAAATATATGCGCATATTGTCAATCATTTCTTGCGCATTTGGGATTTCGAAACCTCTCAAAAAGTGACTCATTTTGTCGCAAACTCTGAAGAAACAAAAAAAAGAATTGAGAAATTTTACCGCAGAGATTCGGATGTGATCTATCCCCCCGTTGATATTCCTTCTCGTGTCATGCTGAATTTATTTCAGCATCCTAAAAAGATCCTGAAACAAGTTCAGGATGACAATTATTATGTCACCACTGCTCGTCTTGCAAAGGCAAAACACATCGATATTCTCATTCATGCAGCAAATAAAATGAAATTCAAACTGAAAATTATTGGATCTGGTCGAGATAAAGCACTTCTCAAATCTATTGCTGGTCCAACCGTGGAGTTTCTATCTCATATTCCTGATGAACAGTTTGAGTCAATTTTCAAAAATGCAAAAGCGTTTCTGTTTGCATCGGTTGATGAAGAGTTCGGGATTGCGCCGGTCGAGGCCATGGGATATGGGATTCCGGTTATTGCTTATGCGTCAGGAGGTTTGAAAGAAATCATTCAGGATGGAAAAAATGGATATCTCTATGATGAGCTTTCAGACCATACGCTCATTCAAACTATCAATAAATTCGAAAAGCTTTCAAAAGAACAATCTGAATCGATGAGAAAAGAAGCCCGAAAATCTGCTGAGAAGTATTCTTTTGAGGTATTTGAGAAAAAAATTACTTCTTACATTCACAATATGCAATAGGTGTCCGAGCTGGAGGGGTCCCGACAGCGCGGAAGCGAAGTGAGCACTGACGGGAGGATAAAGCGAGGACAGAATCTATTGCATGTAATACTTACTCGTACCGTATCGCATCAATCGGCGAAAGATCTGCAGCCTTTTTTGCTGGAAAAACGCCAAAGATGATGCCAATTGCTGAAGATACCCCAATGGCAAGAAGTACCGAGTTCAGATCAATATAAGCGGGGAAATACGCCTGAATAAAAAGCACAATTATGTATGATACCGTAAGTCCAGCAATCCCACCAATAAGTGAGAGAATGACCGATGCCACAAGAAATTGAATGAGAATATCAGATTTGCGCGCTCCAAGAGCACGTCTTATTCCAATTTCTTTGATTCGTTCCGTCACCGTCACATACATAATGTTCATTATGCCGATGCCGCCAACGATCAGTGAGATTGCGGCAATTGCAACAAGCACCGTGTTCACGACACCAAATATTGAATTTATAGCAGTGAGCAATTCTTCCTGTTGAATAACAGAAAATTCTTCTTCCTCGTACCGTTTTGATAGTATTTCTTCAACTTGCTTTATAACTGGTTTGATGTCTTGATCATTTTTGGCTTGCAAAATGATCACCATAAACGTTTTTTCTGTATTGAAGGTGAACGCCGTTTTGTATGGCATATAGGTAAAGGTGTCAAAATCAGGACCTCCAAATCCGCCGCCACCTTTTTTTTCAGTCACACCAATCACCATATATTTTTGACCTTCAAATTTCACCGATTTTCCAACAGCATTTTTTGCAGATGAGAAAAGATCTGCTGCAAGTGTTGGTCCAATGACAATCACTTTTGATCGCTTATCCACTTCTTGATCGGTAAATAGCCTTCCGTACTCAGCCTTGACATTGAGCGTAGTAAATATTCCTTCAGTTGATGCATATATTGTTGATGATTCTTTGTTGTTTCCTGCGACCATATTTATGGTTTTGCTGTAAACAGGAACGATGATTTTCACATCTCGAATTCGACTCAAATTCTGCACATCCTTTTCGTCAAACTCAATGGTTATGTAAGAACCCAGATTTGAGAAACTTCCCCCTTCAAGAGGGTTTCCCGGAACCACGCGAATAAGATTGCTTCCTAAATCTTCAAATTGTTGTTCAATATATGCACGAAGCCCAAGTCCAAAAGCCGTAAGAAGGACGACAGCCATCACCCCAATCAAGATTCCAAGTGAGGTAAGAAATGTCCGACCCTTGTTTCGTGAAAAATCAAAAAATGCTGATCGTATAAATCCCATAATTATTTCTATCTTTTAAAAAACACTTAATAATATATGTCATCCCGGACTTGATCCGGGATCCAGTCTTTTCTAGATTCTGAATCAAGTTCAGAATGACAACTTTATTATCAACTAAGCTATCTTTCCATCTACAATTTGTATTTTCCGTTTCGTTTTTGCCGCAATATCTTGTTCGTGAGTAACTATGAGAACGGTAATATTATCTTCTTTATTGAGCTGACTAAGTAATTTCATAATCTCATCTCCTGTTTTGGTATCCAAATTTCCCGTTGGCTCATCAGCAAGAATAAGCGATGGAGACATTATCAATGCTCTGGCAATAGCTACACGCTGTTGTTGACCACCAGATATTCTGTTTGGGTATGAATTTGCTTTTTCCAAAATTCCAAACCGTTCCATGATCTCATCTGCTTTTTTTCCTGGATCGTATTCTATTTTTTTCCGCGCATATGTTGTGGGTAATAGAATATTTTCTTTGATCGTTAGTTTGTTTATGAGGTTGAACTGTTGAAAAACAAATCCGACAAACTCATTGCGAAGCGTTGAAATCTCATCATCAGAAAGTTCAGCAGTATTTCTTCCTTCAATTAAAACCTCGCCGTCTGAAGACTTGTCAAGCAGGCCAATAATATGCATGAGAGTAGATTTCCCCGATCCTGAGGGTCCAATCAAAGAACTAAATTCACCTTTTTCAATGGTGAGCGAAATATCTTTGAGTGCTGTGAAAACAACATCATCGTCAATCTGATATTTTTTCCAGACATGTGTAAGCTGAATCATTCGTCAATTTCATAAATCACATCACCGGCAAATAACCCATCAAGAATCTGTACCATTCCTCCATACTCTTGTCCTGTTTCAACTGGGATTTTCTTCATCTGTTCTTGTACTTGTCTCTGAACAAATTCTTTACCATCTTCATCGATAATGTATTCTATCGGGACAACCACGGTATTTTTTATTTCATTTAAGACAAACTCCACATCTCCCGTCATTCCAAGGCGATACCCATTGATTCCTGCAGATTCAAATGTCATCTCGACTTCGTAAACCGTCCCCGATTCATCGGTTTTTGGGGTGAACCCAATCGAAGTGATCGCACCGGATACCTTCTGGTCTGGATATGCATCAAAAGTAATGGTTCCCCTCTGACCCACCTGTAAATCGACCACTTCAGTCTGGTCTACTGAAACTGAGAAATAAATTGATTCTGGATTGATAACTTGATATATATCGGTGACTGAAACATTTGTCCCTGGTTCAGTAGCATCAACGCGCGTCACAATGCCACCAATTGGAGTGTAAAGGAATGAATACTCTTTTGCAATTGCCTGGAGCTCAACGTCGATGACT
Source organism: Candidatus Roizmanbacteria bacterium CG_4_9_14_0_2_um_filter_39_13 (assembly GCA_002788865.1). Taxonomy (GTDB): domain Bacteria; phylum Patescibacteriota; class Microgenomatia; order UBA1406; family GWC2-37-13; genus UBA1450. The sequence continues at coordinate 1,795 of PFSC01000081.1, read as the reverse complement.
GAGTTGTCGAGGTCAAACTGCGCATTTTCAAGCGTTCGTTTTGCCCGATCACGAATATCCGTAGAAAGAGCGATTGCAAGTTCATCGTTATCAGTCGTTGACTGTTCAAAATCTCTCCGTTCTTTGGAGTATGTATTGAGATATTTTTGAAGCGTTTTTTGGAGCTGACGAGTATCAAGTGATGCTATCCCTGCAAATTTTTTTACCACATCTCCCTCTTTTATTCCAACCCATGACAAACGCCCTCCTGTTTGAAAATGCAATGAAACTTTTTCAGAAGCATCAATTTCCCCAGTCACGGCGAGGGTTTCTTGAAGTGTTTCTCGTTTTACCGTGTACATAGCCAATGCTTTTTCTTCTTTCAGAAAAAACCGTTGATATACGAAAATCACAGCACCAACAACAAGGAAAAAAACAACGATCCATTTCAAGGTTACTTTCTTTTTTATTGAGTTCAATTTGCCCAGTACTTTATTCATCCTCTTATTGTATCATCTAAAGAAATGGGCGCCAATCTGAAACAGGTATGATATTTCCCAGAAGAAAATTCCATGCATATAAGTAGATCGCAGGCAGGAGTAAATAAAAGGCATATCGAAATATTCTTGACGTAAACGTTTGCTCAAATGCAATCACTGCAAATGGCCAAATCGGAAGTAAATATCGAGAAAGATCTCTGTGTTGTACAAAAATTCCCGCAATGAAAAACAGAAGCGGAAAATAAAACAAACTTCTATACTTACTATCTTTCAGTGTAATGATTGCAGTGAGGTACAGGAAAAAATATAATAAAATCTCTTCAAGCCAAACTGTCTGAACCCACCTGCCGGCGGCATTGAACACCGAAAATGGATACAACATCGGCACAACTCCTCCCGTGTGAAAGTATGCAAAGAAATCATTGTATTGCAATTGATACAATCCAAACACGGCAAGAAGTCCCAGTGGAATCAATCCTATCCAAGCCCATTTTATATTGAATGACTTTCCTTTTATCATTCTCTCTATAAACACGAGGCCATATGCGCCAAACAACAGTATTCCCGGCGTTTTTGTCATAACAGAAAGTGCTCCGAGAATTCCCGCAAACAGATACTGTTTCTTTTCAAAGAAAAAGAGCGAACCAAGAACAAGAAATATAAACAATGGTTCTGGCGCCCCAACAGATCGAATAATAAAAAATCTTGGCAAAAATAACAATATAACCGTGAGAAAAAATGGATGTTTGGTAAGGTGAAAATGCTTTACAAAATAGTAAAATAATAATGCTAATCCCACAGAAAATATGAGATTCACGCCGACCATTGATACGAGAAAGCTACCAACAATTGGAGCAAGAAGCGCAATAAAGAATGGATAGAGTGGAAGATGCGCTGCGTAATACTCGAGTGGAAGGACAAACTCGAGTCGAAGCGACTCAATAGCCTTTGGAATATATCCAGACATGGCAGGAACCACATAATATAATCCGTCGTAATTTTGATAGATAACATTCATTCCACCACCTTTTGAAAATCCCAAATAGGGGAGAGTTTTGGTCAAAAAAGGAAGATAAAGCAAGAATACAGAGCCTATGACAACTGCTATAATGTAAAATGCCGTACGAAGATTCATATTATTATTGTACCACTCCATGAATAAAAAAAGTCTTTTCACTATTGCAGCAACTATCTTGATTAGTTTGTTATTTTTTTTCAGGTTTTACAAACTCTATGAGTTTGTGACTTTTTTAAGCGATCAGGGACGGGACGCAATAATACTCAAAAGAATAATTACCTTCGAACATTTTCCTGCA
>PFSC01000060.1 GCA_002788865.1 Candidatus Roizmanbacteria bacterium CG_4_9_14_0_2_um_filter_39_13 | reverse complement strand
TTAATAAGTTCTTCAAAGACTTCATAAGGTTTTTTAAATTCAAGAACTTTTCTTGGTCGTCCATTTAACTGATCTTGTGCTTTCTTGATAAGGTATCGAGAGACTTTTTTGAAGTCTGGCCCTTTAGGAAAATACTGCCTGATGAGTCCGTTTGTGTTCTCATTCGTACCTCTCTCCCATGGACTTCTTGGATGTGCAAAATATACTTTCACTCCTGTTTTCTTTGTAAACAGTTTGTGCTGTGCCATCTCTCTCCCTTGATCATAGGTCATACTTAGCTTCATTTGCTTCGGTAGTTTCTTTACTTCCCGTGCAAAAGCTTTAGCTACATCATCTGCATTTCTACTTTTAACAGGTATCAGCAAGGTTGTTCTTGTTGTCCGTTCAACCAGTGTACCAAGTGCTGAGCGATTATTCTTCCCAATAATCAAATCTCCCTCCCAGTGACCGGGTATTATGCGATTTACAACTTCTGCTGGTCTCTCTTCAATACTGAGCATGTCCTCTATATCTCGCTTTGCCTCTGTTCCGCGACGCTGTTTATGTCTATGCTTCCGATTCTGTCTCAGACAAGAAAGTAACTCCTTCTTGAGTACTCCACGAGGAAGTATGTATAAATAGGTGTAAATCGTTTCCGCCGATACTCTCATTGACATGTCCATAGGATAATCCTTACCCATCATTTCTACAACCTGTACTGGCGACCACTTTAATCGTAACTTCTCATACACATACTCTTGTAGTCCTCTGTTCTTATCCAAAAGAAATTTTCCCCTCTTCCTCTTCCTCATGTTTTTCAACGCGCGACCTTCAGCTCTTTGAGCACGATATGTATATCTATTGCAACTTCCTCCTGAAACTTCACGACTTATCGTGCGCTTACATTCCTACCTATTGTTCGTGCAATCTCACTAAACGTATATTTCTGTGATAACATCCGACTAATCTCCTCTCGTTCTTCTGCCTGCAATCTACTGTATTTTTTCATAATCTAGCTTACCATGCTCGGTTTCGAAAAACCGATTATGTTGCGTTAGATTCTAGAATGAAACTGATATTAAAATGGATCCTGAATCAAGTTCAGGATGACAAAGAATTGCTTTGTCATTTTTACCCTAAAAAAACATCCCCGATAATCGAACGTATTGCTTCATGTGGGGATGAATGATAGAATAGTACATCATCCAGTCATGAAAGTCAAATTGACAAGATGCACTCAGAGTAGTCTAAATGAGTAATAAATATGTAAGAAGGCCCCGTAGATAAAGTGAGAATATTAGAACTTTAAAATTTGGAATTTGTTGCTGGCCCCGTCGTCTAGCGGTTTAGGACGCCAGGTTCTCATCCTGGAGATCACGGGTTCGAATCCCGTCGGGGTCACATTGAAATGCTATTGGAGAAGTCTGAACCTGTATATGTATCCGTATCACCATTGATATAAAGTATAATACTTTTAAATTTGAGATAATAGAAAATTAATATACGAGTTAATAGTTTCCTTCAACTTCACATGACAGATTTAATACTTGACTGGAAAATCAATCAGGTTCAGCTTGCTCTGTTTCCCAATTCCTTGATTATTGATGGCAAAACTGCCCTTAAATATATTGGTAGTGCATATAAACACATCAAAGAATTAGAAGGACAACAACCAATGCAAATACCATTACCTCCTGAAGCTCCACTTGAGATACCAAGAATAATGCTTCGAAGCTCTGACAGTAAGTCCTCTTTAAATATTGCTTTAAATAGAATTGATTATTATTTTGATAATAATGGAAATGACAAAATTTCGGATTTAAATACATTAATTATTAAAAAATCAACAGAAATTGAGAAATTTTTAATAGAATCGAATATTTCCTTGTTAAGAATTGGATTGATATATAAATCAGAGGCTACGGTTAGTGATCAAACTGTTGCAGATTATCTTCACTACAATTTTTTGAAAAAAGAAAGATTGATAAATCCCCGAGAAATTTCAATTAGATATATATATAGAGAGAAAATTGCTAATCTCGATTCAAATATCTTGATTTTTGTCCGTCCAAAAGGATCAGGAATAGATATGGACGCGAATGTGATGCTCTTAGATATTGATGCAAACGTTATACCAGAATTAATGAAAGAAATTGAAGAAACTAAGGCATTAGATGGAAAGTTGAAAGATTTTACATCAGATGCACTTTCAAGGATAAATGATAGATTCGAAAAATTTCCAAGTATTTAAATGGCAAGTACAGATGCTAAGAAACTTATATTTGACGAACTTTCAAAACTATTAAATAGTGCTAGCTCAATTTCTACTTCACAGGATAATAATATCGATAGAGGTCTCATTGAAAGCACACTGCTTCCAATAAAATCTTCTCGTAATGAAGGTTCAACAAGTAATTCTGGAACAGAAAGAGATATGGATTTAGTTAAAATGGAGGGTGATGTGGATCACCTTAAGGTAGAACTGATCAATATCAATAAGAAATTTACTAAAAATGAAATAGATTGGAAAAAGAAAACAGATGAATTAGCTGATAAAGTAAGGGAAATCAATCAAGATCGACTTAAAACAGTACCTATAGCAAGCCTATTTGCAGGTTTAGTAATCTTCATTTCAACTGAGAGTATTTTGCTCCAAACTGTCGCCTCAAGCTTAGTATTTGTGTCGATTTCATTTATAATGTTGGCTGGAATCATGCTTTTTGTCGCATTGATGGTCTCGATAATTGGTCCTCCTCAGAATAATAATTCTCGCCAAAACATACAGATGTTATGGTTTGCTATCATAATATTATTTTTTTTAGGAACAGCATTGACAGTATGGGATTTTTTCGAAAACAATAAAGAGCAACAGGTAGATAAGAATAATTATAATATTGAAGCTACTTCTAGCGGTCAATTACAATTCAAAGGGGGTGAAAAAATACATGCAGAATAAACAAAATAATATTGAAAATTATGAGGTTAATTTGAATTTAGATTCAACTCCAATTTTGTATTCCGACAACGTAATGATGCATATAAATGATTTCGGCGTTGTATTAGATATTGGACAAAATCTTGGTGATTCAAAAAAAGTACGACTTGTCTCAAGAATTGGAATGAGCCGAGAGCACGCAGAAAAATTGGTTCAAGAACTTGGAAAATTATTAGCAATGACAAAGGGTCAGAAACAAACTGGTGAAAAAAGATAAATAAAGAATTTCTAAGATTTGATTTTCCAATTCAGAGCAAATATATGTGATTCACAATCCAATCATATTCTTTGAATCACATATATCAACTCTCTTTGTTTATCCTATGTTCATACAATATGGATTTTCAAAAACTGACCGCACACAAGCACCATATTGACAAACGTCTGCAGTTTCGCTTGAGAATATATTTTGGCATACCGCTCCTTCTTTTTGGTTGAATCATCGGTATTCGCGGAAGAATAATCCAGGTATTACGTGAAGAAAAAATATTTTCAAAAATATAATTTAAGTCCCCTTTTGAAGCCGGCTTGTGAGAGGAGAGAAGCAGGTACTATCAAATTAGCATTATTATTCACCAGTTTGCTGCTCCAGGAGTGTATACTGAGCAAAAAGTGAACGCACTTGAGCTTGTTCTATTGGGATCTGCAAATATATCTCCGAGCTGACAATTTGCTCCAATTTCAGCGGTCCAATCTGCCGAGACTTTATAATCTACTCCATTTGATTGGTATATGTATCCATCATATGCACCCCCAACACAACCTGAAGGATCTGTTGGTAATATGTCAATATACTCGGGTGCGAGATCGGGGATCCAACCACCTGAGCCTGAAGTAGTTCTTGCAGTAGGATCTGCGCCTGTTGTACACACGGTGAACCATCTTCCCGCCGTGGTGGGATACTTTCCGTTTTCCGCAAAATATTGTAGTAATGCTACTTTCAGTTCTCGTAGGTCTGAGTATCGTTTTGAGTCTCGTGCAGATTTTTGAATATTTGAATATGAGCCAATCCCTAACGTAGCAAGAACTCCAATGATACCAATAACAACAATAAGCTCAATAAGTGTAAATCCGGATTTGTTATTTATGAAAGCAAGTCTCCAATCATTTTTTGAACACATAGGAACAGTATAAAGATAATTGTTTCCAAATATCAATGTAGTGCCTTAAATGGAAAATTCAGATGATTTTTCACCAATGCCTCGCATCATATGCCCAATGAAGGAGCGCCTGGCGTTGCTTTCCGCTGCTTGATTTGCAAGATGATACTACTCCAAAAAAGATTGAAATTATACGTAGCCTATAGTATAATACATGATCGACTTTCAACCCTTACACAGCAGGAGGATTTATGAAGGTAATTTGTGCGTGGTGTAAAAAGGATCTCGGGACCACAGAAGGTCCAGAGGATCAGATATCGCACGGAATGTGCGATGAGTGTAAAGTACAATTTGACGAAGATCTTAAAAAGCTTAAGGAAGAGAGAGACAAAAATAAAAAGAAATGAAGTACCGGTTTCCCCGTTCCGTTTAAAAACGGGGACTAACCTTAAAACTATCTACTTATTATTTTCTTGAGTGTAAAGAGTTCACGTAACATCAACTATCATATTTCTCGTGCATCATACCTCCAATGGAGGAGAGCTTGTCGTTGCTTTTTTCGACAATCCAAATCAATATCTCTGGATCATTATTTTCTTGTTCAAACAAAATGCATTCGGGTCACAATTTTTATATTCGCAATTCTTGTTCTTCGATTAACTAATCATTTCCCGAGTACGAAGTATATTTATCCAAAAGGGTGGCGGTTTTATCCGCCACCCTTTCAGCCGGCTTTGAGAGGGGAGAAAGACCTTGGGTTAGTCAGCAGGCAAAGGACTCGCTGTCACCGTGACTACAAAACAACGCGGTGGCACGGACCAGTCATTGCACAATCGTACTTCATTGTGCCCAAGTGGTCTTGACGTCTCATATATATTTATGAGAAGCGCCAATAGAATCACTATCCAGATTATTTTGACGAAATAATCTGCAACTACTTCAGCAATGTGCTTGAGTGCATTCATGATCATTCTCCTTATTGTGAATGAGCCTCTTCCCCTCTCAATAGGCAATTTTTCTCTGGTGTAGCTTTTACACCAAAAAAAACGCCTCTTCAATTACCAAAAAATTTGGTAACTAAAGAGGCGTTAGTACGCTGTTCCACTCTTTTTTTACGCACATATCACTACGTGCGCCTTGGTAACCTGCTCTGTACTCCCTTGCGGGTGACATAGGTTTGCAGTGTGATGACGATCTGCGTTCGTCTTGAATTATTCCTCAAGCTCCGTTCAACTATTTGTCGATCAAGAAGTGCCAGTTCTTGTGTGACGGATTTCAATACTGATTGAATTATACCCCGAGGAATATACCAAAATCAAGCAGAAAGAGTGTTACAAAAATATGAAAATACTCTTTACAAATATCTTAGTGAAAAATGACCTACGAGTGTTTATACTCATAGCATTTTCAATTGCGAAGGGTATATAATGACCTATTACATATTTAGATTCAATACTTTCCACCATTGGTTATTTGGGTATATCGCTCTATTTTAAAAGTTAGAATAAAACAGAAAAAATGTCACAGATAGATGATCTGCCTGAAAGTTTAAAAAAACAGCTCCATAATTTTATTTCCGCACAACTCAATAGTTGTCTTGAACACGATCACGACCAAAAACTTCGAGAGACGATCAATACCAATTTTTTGTGGTTACAAAAATTCGCACTTCTTCATTTTCAATCTCGAATGCAAAGGGCTCGAGAATTAGATGCGCCTGAAGTTACCCAGGCCAAAAAACTAGCAAAACAATATATCGGTGAAAAAAATCATGATTTTTTTGTGACGTGTGTGGATGGCCGAAATATGCCAACCATCATGTTTTCAAAACCACCTCAAGTCGGCGGAACCCTTCGCACTCCCGCGGGGGTAGTCAATGGTTTTATGGAAGGACAAAAGGATGATTCTGTTTTTATCGATAGAGATTCCTATGTTGTAGAACAAATAGTGACTTTACTTCGAGAAAAGGCAGGAGATACCATTTACTATGGCCTCGATTCTCATCTTGGCTGTGTAGCTCGTACGCTGATTCACTCGACTGAAGGGGGAAAGCAAATTGATGGAGGAGTACGATCAGATATCATCAATAAACTGATGACAGCAAAGGGGATTCTCCAACTGAAAAAAGAACTTCATGATCAAGGAGAGAAAGTAGCCGAAATTATTCCCATATTTTTTTCTTTCGATCCTTCAAAAGGAGGAGTAATCAGTGGTTTAGAGATCCACGTCAATGACAAAGATGTGGCCAATGTTGGATTTACCGAAGAAATACTCAACAAACTTGCTTCTGAAAACACCATTGTTAGAACGTTTGATTTACTCAAAGATAAAAAAATTGCACGATTATTGAATGATGCAATACTGCCTGGAACTGCTGATTTTCGCAATAATTATCCGCGATCACTCCTGCTCAACTGGCAAGCGACCACCAAACTGTACGGCGAAGGTAAGGGCGAAATTTTCCTAATAATATTGGGTAAACTGAAATATGTTTATGCAAACAGTGCCATTTCGGATTTGACGTTACATCAAAAGGCAAAGTTTTTATTAAAAAATTTAGTTACCCGTTATTCCATCGCGGGGTCTGAGGATTCATGGCCGTATGCCAATCACCAAGAAGAGTTAATTGTCATTACCGATGGAGGATATGCTCCATTTCCCGCTCTTGACGCATTCGCCGTCTTT
>PFSC01000116.1 GCA_002788865.1 Candidatus Roizmanbacteria bacterium CG_4_9_14_0_2_um_filter_39_13 | reverse complement strand
GTTTACTCATCTTACTATGAGATTTTCAAACACTCTCTAAACCTACAATACCAATATAAATTGCGGGAGTTACCAACATTGAACCAGCACCAAACGAGATATCTTTAATTCTCTCTTTTGTTCTCTGGAAAGCAACCACAGGAGCGACAAATAACAGGCTAATTAAAAGCCCTGCAATTGCGCCATAAAGACCAAATACTAGAAAGCTTTTCTTGAAAACTAATCCCCAAACACCTGCCACAATACCGTAAGTTATCATTAATTGAATAGTGTTCATAATTGCAGTCATTATTGACTCACTTCTGTGAATTGGTTTGCCCAACGCATTTATTTTTTCTCCCAGTTCTTTCATTATATTGATGTCACTTGTATCTTTTCCCTGCGCTTCAGCTTCAGCGATTATTTTGTCAGCTGAATCAGCTCTGACTTTTAATGTTTCCAAAAGGAAAATATCGTTATCTTTAATCTCCGCTAAATTATCCAATTCAAAGATCTGACCAGTCCTATATTTTCCATTCATGGCATTCGGCCTTGAATATAAATCGGCCTTGATTTGATCACCCTTATTCAAATCTTCAAATTTTTTCATTTTCATTTTTTAATTTGTTTAACCTTTCGCTAATTTCCTGAAGTTTTTCTTCCGGTAATGACCACCCTCTCATTAGAGAGTCATAAAACCCATGTAACAAGAAAGAGGAGTAGACAGTACTTATTTCGAGCATTAAAAAGGCATCTTTTTTGTCTAATTGTTTACAAATCGCACTTCCTATGTATTGTACTTCGCGAGAAGGTTCATTCCCTACATAATCAACGATCTCTTTGATTAACGAAGTAGGATTAAAGTTCACAGCTTTTTCAAAAAATAGATAAAGAAAATGTTCAAATACTTTTGCTTCCTCCTCATTTTTTATTACTCTTTCCCAGAAAAATTTTTGAGTATTAAACAGAGTAAAATACGATATTACGAAAGATAATTTGTTTTTACTTGAAGAATCAAGTTTCTCAAAACCTTTTATTCTTTTCAGCATTTCTTTTGTTATCTCTTCAGAAAGAATCATGATAGAGAAACACACGCCAGCAGCTTTTAGCTTTAACTCTTCGTCGGTAAACCCGTGTGATTTGTTTTTTTTGAAAAATTAAAAATAAATGAAGATTTGGAGCAAATAAAACAAAACGGTTCGAGTTGGCTCGAACCTTTCAGAAACTTCATTGGTAGCGCACTTTCGTGCGCAAAAATCGCGCGCGCAAAAAATACATCCGAAGAATTATCATTCTTCGGAAAAACTGTCGGCTCGAACTTCTTTTTAACTAATCGGCAACTTGCAGTCCGATATAGAAAGGGCTTTGCAGAGCTCTGCGCGCCCCCTCCCGCGCAGAGCCACTCCAGGCTCAATTTTGCGGATTCGCTTTCTGTCGGGGCGACAGGACTCGAACCTGCGACCTTTGGACCCCCAGCCCAACGTTCTAGCCATCTGAACTACGCCCCGAATGTATCAATACATACATGATACTTTTCTTGATAAGCTTCCCAAAACCCGATTTATAGAAAAGCTCTCTTTGAATTGCATCTGCTTTACATAAATATTTTTCGAAATAAATAAGTTTAAATGGTCTTCTCGAACTTGACCATGTGCTCTGTCCATTATTATGTTCATTTATTCTTGTTTTAGGATCTTTATCTGTTCGTCCAACATATACTTGAAATGTCTTTTGACTTTCCATAAAGTATATGTAATGACACATAAGTCTATTATTACACAATACTTCTGTCAATCGCCATCTGTCAGCCAGTGGCTGGTCCGCCTATGGCGGAAACTACGCCCCGATCACACAAAGTATTGTATACTATTTTAGTATGAAACGACCTTCACTTGTCGCGATCTTTGCCCACCCCGATGACGAAGCATTTGGACCGGCTGGAACGATTGCAAAATACTCCAAAGACTACGACACATACCTCATTTGTGCAACCCGTGGCGAAGCAGGTGAAAATTATTTAGATAATTCCACCAAATCTATCGGGGAGATTCGAGAAGAAGAACTCCGCGAATCTGCAAAACTTCTTGGTATGAAAAAAGTCTTTTTTCTTGATTATGAAGATGGAGGCCTTTGTAACAATAAATATCATGATATTGTCGATAAAGTAAAAAGTATTCTTGACACAATTCAGCCCGAAATACTTCTCACCTTTGAGCTTCGTGGAGTATCAGGACATTTGGATCACGTAGCTATAGCAATGATCACATACTTTCTATTTTATAGACTTTCATATACAAAAAAAATGATGTCCTATGTTCTCATGCGAGATCAAACCAACCAGCTTCGTGACTATTTTATCTATGTTCCGCATGGATTCAAACGGGAACGTGTAGATGAAATTGTTGATGTAAACAAATACTGGGAACTGAAGAAGCAAGCAATATCCAAACACAAGTCTCAACAACTTGATGTGTCGCGCATGCTTCAATCTATGGACGATTTCCCAAAAGAAGAATATTTTTTGATGCACACAAAATCATGAGGCCTGCTCGAACACTTACTATTGTTTTCCTCTTCGTCATGTTTCATATACTGGTTAACCTTTTTGCGACTCAAGTAATTCCTGCAGGATTTTTCCCATATCAGGATGATTTGATACAAACTGGACTTCCGCATTATCTTTATTCTCTAGCAAACTTTGATGGTACCCAGTATTTGAAAATAGCACAATACGGATATCTACCTCTGACTCAAGCATTTTTTCCACTGTATCCGATTTCCATTCGTATCGTATCGTTTGCAACGAATATCCCCCACATACTATCGGGACTTCTTATTTCTATCCTGTCATTTATCGGGGTAATTGTATTGCTAAATAGGTATCTCCAAAATCTCTCATTTAGTCGAAAAGAAATCAAATGGTTTTTCATTTTCTTCCTCAGCTTCCCAACGTCCTTTTTTCTATTATCCCTTTATACCGAAAGCATATTTCTTTTGTTTTTTCTTGGTGGACTCGTTGCACTACAATACAAGAAGTATGTAGTCGCTGGCATGTGTGGACTTGCGATTGGACTTACCCGCGTGACTGGTATCTTTTTGTTCATTCCGATGCTTGCTCAACTCCTCCAAATGCATCTTGGTCAAACGAATACATTATCACCCGTGCAAGGAATGTTAGAAGTACTTAAGAAAAGAAAAAATTTAATGGTTCTTGCTGCGCCCATTGTGGGAATGAGCTTCTATCCAATCTTTCTCAAATTAACAACGGAAGATTACTTCGCATTTTTTAATCTCCAAAAAGTTTCCAACGCAACTCGCTCGACTGATCTGGTACTTTTACCCCAAGTACTGTATCGATACATCAAAATATTTATGACGGCGACACCTAATTTCCAGTATTTTGTGGCAGCGGTAGAATTTATTACTCTCATTTTTGTTGGAGCCCTCATCCTGTATGATGTGTTGAAAATCATAAAAAGTTCAAAGAAAAAACAATTTCTACTGATCGGACTACATATATATTCAATTTCAGCACTGATTTTACCAACGCTTACCGGCACCTTAAGCTCTCTTCCACGATATGCACTCCCCCTTCTTTCGACATATTTAATTCTTGCTAAAGTAAAGAGTACCCATGTAAGAATTGTTATTGTGTCGATCTTTCTGATACTGCATTTGATTCTTTTCTCCTTCTTTATCCATGGGTATTTTGTGAGTTAGTAAAATTACTTGGTATAATTAAAAACAATGGATACCCCGCAAGATACAGAGACCATTGACAACTTGATCAAAGAAAATCCAAAACCTGAGCATAAATCACCATCGAGATTGATGCTTATTGTGGGAGGAATTATCCTTTTTGTTCTCGGCTTGGTCGTCGGATATTATCTCTCCTTATCTTCAAAAGCCCAAACGAGCTATCAAATCACCACTTCCCCTATCCCATCTCCTGAGAACCCATTTCAAAACTCAATAGTACTTGAAAGCAGGGCTCTTGAATAATTAAAATGGACAG
>PFSC01000039.1 GCA_002788865.1 Candidatus Roizmanbacteria bacterium CG_4_9_14_0_2_um_filter_39_13 | reverse complement strand
TGACCTGAATATATGTAGTCATACATTCAGTATAATTACATTAGTATTAAGGTGTCAAGATACTAGCACATGTTTGCTAGGGTAATTACATAACTGTTTTAGCGTCACATTGAGTAGGTTTTAAGACGCTAAGCGATTTGTAAAATACTTACTATACTGAGCGGGATACGGGTATTGTCCTATTTTCCGATAATTATTCAGAGCGGTGGACGAGATTCGAACTCGCGACCTTCTCCTTGGGAAGGAGACATTCTACCACTGAACTACCACCGCAATTCATTTTCTGGATTCCCGATCGGGGTCGGGAATGACATTATTATAACTCTTTGAAGATTCAGATTCTAACGAATGATTAGGATGACATGATCCAAATTCATCTCGGTATCACGAGCTCCATACCCACTTCAATAAGATCCGGACTTGCAAGATTGTTTGCCTGTGCAATCCTTACCCATGCATTTTTATCACCGTAGACTTTTTGAGCAATTGAAGCAAGGCTGTCTCCACGTTGTACGATATATTTATTTTTTGTATAGGTCACACGTCCTGAAGAAATTGCGCTGATTTGACCATTGATATCAAGCTCTTTGTCTTTCGGTACTTGATTTGGAGTGGCATTGTCAATCTTTATATTTGCGAGTGTATTTGATAAATCTGGAGAAGTAATTTTGTCTCCGTCTTGAGCTTTGAAGGTGAATAGCTCAGCGATATTGGTCTTCAAGCTTGCAAGAATCTGAGTACCAAGTTGTAAAAAGAATACATATACTATGAAAACAAGGGCAATAAGACCCGTAATGAAAAATGAACGATTTTCTCGTATCAACAATTGCACCTTCTTTTTGTAAATACTTACTTGGGTTTTGTCCTGTTCTGGAGTGTTTTCCATACCATCCCATTGTAGCATACCAATTTTCATTTTATGCTACAATTGTCTCATATGCGAAAGGAGGTGAATAAACGATGAATACATTTTTGATAGGAGGAGGTGTACTAATACTTCTGGCGGTGTATCTTGTTTCCACATACAATGGTCTAGTTGTCTTGAAAACACGGATTCAAGAAGCATTTTCTGGCATTGATGTTCAGCTGAAACGAAGAGCAGACCTTATCCCAAATCTGGTCGAAACAATCAAAGGATATGCAAAACACGAAAAAGAGGTATTTGAAAACGTGACAAAGGCTCGCTCAGCACTCATGACTGCAGACAACGTCCACGCAAAAGCTGAGGCCGACAACATGTTGACCGGAGCACTCAAATCATTGTTTGCTGTGGCTGAGGCATACCCTGAGCTCAAGGCAAATACAAACTTTCAAGACCTTCAAAGACAGCTAGAAGATACCGAAGACAAGGTTGCATACTCACGACAGTTCTACAACAGCAATGTTTTGGACTTCAATGCAAAAATTCAAATGTTCCCAACAAATTTGCTAGCAGGAATGCTTGGGTTTACTGCATTTGAGTTTTTCAAAGCAGACGAATCTGAACGAAAAAAAGTAGACGTAAAATTCTAAGACTAATGAACTGAAATGAAATTGTATCAATGTCATTCCCGACTTTGGTCGGGAATCTATTTCTCCCAGAGAAAGAATGGATCCCGCATCAAGTGCGGGATGACATTTGATAGTTAACTTTGATTCCTCTGAAATTATTATCAATGAATACATCATGTCAATATATTCTGAAATAGCACACAATAGATTCAAAACATACCTTATTTTTGGTCTGTTTCTCATACTTTTCACTGGATTTTTTTACCTAGTGGGGAATTCCTATGGGGACGCGAACACATATGCTGTCTTGGGTTTTGTGATTGCATTTGGATCTAGTGTGGGAAGCTATTTTCATTCAGATAAAATCGTACTTTCGACGACGCATGCACGACTTGCAAAAAAAGAGGAGTTTTTTGACTTCTACACAGTTGTTGAAAATTTGAGCATTGCGGCAGGAATTCCCATGCCAAAGGTCTACGTCATCGATGATCCTTCTCCGAATGCATTTGCAACGGGTCGAAATCCAAAGCATGGAGTGGTTTGTGCGACAACGGGACTGCTTTCACTTCTCAACCGATCGGAGATTGAAGGCGTAGTTGCTCATGAGCTCTCACATATCAGAAACTACGATATTCTCGTGTCAACGATCACGGCAGTTCTTGTCGGAACTATTGCGCTCACCGCAGACTGGATTATGCGGAGTTTTTGGTGGAGTGGTGGGAATCGAAGTAAAAATAAAAGTCCGATCACGCTAGTTCTGTTGATAATAGCCCTCATTATCACTCCGATAGTCGCAACACTTATCCAACTTGCGGTTTCTCGAAGACGCGAGTATCTTGCTGACGCCAGCGGAGCACTTCTTACAAGGTATCCAGATAGTCTGGCCAATGCTTTGGAAAAGATCAGTAGTTATCCACGAGGCGTGCAGTCAGCATCGTCTTCTACAGCACACCTCTTTTTTGCAAACCCTTTTAAAAAGGGAGATCGTGCCTCATGGTTTACCAATCTTTTTAGTACACATCCTCCAGCTGAAAAGAGAATAGAGATATTGAGGAGGATGTGACCAAATCTCAAAACTCAAATGTTAAATGTCAAAACTACTATTAAACCAAATCCAGGAAAACAAATAGAAATCGAAGTAGATGGTAAGATATTTTCTCGCTATCCCATTAAAACAGAGTTGTTTCAAAAAGGGGATGATTATTCTTCAAAAATTGCAAAGCATGTGCAAACAGTTTTTGCCTGTCATCCTGAGGAGAATCCGAAGGATCCAGAAGAACATGGATTCTTCGCTCACGCTCAGAATGACAACCAAAAATGGTACGTCGTAGTATCTGAAAAGATTGTCGCAATATCTCAGGGCAGGTCATACTTTATCAAAGACATTAAGCCTTCATGGTTTGCTACAACACTCTCAAAATATGTGAAAAAGACGCCACATGGAATTGGGCTTGGGAGTCCGTGGACTATGGAGCTTGCTATAGGTGAAGTCGGACTGCCACGAATATTACTTGCTTCCTTATTATCAGTGCTTACAAAGCCATTGGGTCTTCAGGGAGTGTTTTATCATGTGGCAGGGCGAAGAGCTGCGGCGATCGATGGTCCCACTTCATACTCACTCTATCCAAGTAATGTTTCAGCAAAACTTGCACCCAAAGATCCTCAAACGGCTGCAGAGCTTATCCGCATTGAAATTATGAGACAATTGTCGTCTAAATCAAATCGTCATGCTGAAATTGTTTCAGCATCTTTTGCAGGCGTTGTCATCATCGATGCGAATGACTTAGGAAGAAATGTACTTGGCAATGCCACTGATAAACCAGATTCATTCTTTGAAGAAGTGATGAGAGATAATCCTATGGGTCAAGGAAAAGAGGGGACGCCGGTTGTGATTGTGGTGTGAAGTTTCATCCGATTGTCTTGACATAAGCTCGAACTTTTTCTTGCAAGAACGATTTGATTTCTTTGGTGTCGTACTCTTCTTTCAGCCAGTCAATATCTACTAATTCAATATCGTCATAATATACGAGTTGCTCAAGAAACTGTTCGGCTACAAATTCTCCCTTGAATTTATTTTGCGCATCGGAGATTATATCTTCAATATTCATAAGATTTTGTTTTAGTACATAAAAGACATCGACATAATCCCGCCAGATAGCTCGTCTTCCGATAGTATGCGCTTTATCAGCCACAATATCAGAAATAGAGGCTAACGGAATAGAGTTGGTATCAATCTTCCCATAGAGCAAAGAAAACCAATAGTGAAGAAATGTCACTGAAATATTCTCAACTGTTTCAAAGATGACTTGGTCAGCGGTGTTGTGAGAGTATTGAACATCACCAAAAATGTTTCGCACCTGCTTCCGGAGTGAATTACCGATCGGTTTTGGTGTGAAAAGGTCAAAATCAAAAGAACGACGATGTCCTAGTGTAGTGTCTTTAAAATAGCTTTACCACGATTAACTTTAGTAATAATCTCATCAGCGGTTTTTGTCCACACAAATGGTTTTGGATGAGCATTGTTGTGTTTGATATACTCTTC
>PFSC01000140.1 GCA_002788865.1 Candidatus Roizmanbacteria bacterium CG_4_9_14_0_2_um_filter_39_13 | reverse complement strand
AGTCGAGGGCAGGCTCCGGCGGGAATCCAGTTTTTAGACTATTACAATGATCTGGATCCGTCCCCGTGAAAACGGGGATCAGGTCGGGGATGACAGCAACTGATATTTGATATATTTTAATATAGTTTTGTCAAAGAGAGTGAACTCTTACATAGTAAACGTACATGTTGACAAAATGTCAATTTGTGCTACTATAGTTTATATATGAACAACATCATAAGTATTTCTGATTTCAGGAACAATATTTCTGACTATATTAATAGAGTTACATACAACAAGGACTCATTTTTATTAAAGAGAGGTAAGTCAATTGTGGCCAAGATTGTCGTTTATCAAGAAAAGAAAGAATATTTAGCCGAGGATAAAATAAAAAAATATGCCGGAATTCTGAATGATATGGAAGCAAAAGATATAAAAAACCACATGAGAAAATTTCGTAAAAATTTTCAACTCTTACCTTGAGAAATATTCATGGAAATACTCATAGACTCTGACATAATAATAGATTTTTTAAGTAATCAAAACTCTGCCGTTGTTTTTTTTAGAGAATCAATAAGTAATAAAAAAATTTATATCAGCGTTATCTCCTGGGCAGAGGTAGTATATGGATTTAAGAAAATAAAAACCATAAATAAGATACAGTTGTTTCAAAATTTTCTTGACGATTATCAAATAAAGGTTATTTCTATCGATGAAAAAGTCGCAGAAAAATACCTCGAAATTAAAATAGACTTGGAAGTGAGACGAATACCCCTTGATGACTTTGATCTTCTGATCGCCGCTACTGCTACTTCCTACAGCTTGTCTTTAATGACAAGGAATATCAAACATTTTAAAAGGGTAAAAGGTTTGATACTTTATGAGTAACTCATGTTACGCAGTGTCATTCCCGCGCCCGCCCGCCTCTGGAGGGAAGGCGGGAATCCAGACTGGATCCCGAATCCCTCCAGAGGCGGGCAGGCAAGTTCGGGATGACGTGAGATACCTCGACGCTCTGCGTCGAACATGTCATCCTGAGGCGATTAGCCGAAGGATCCATGGATTCTTCGTTTCACTCAGAATGACATGAGATACCCCGATGCTCAGCGTCGGGGAGTATCATTTCACGTTACATTATAGATAACAGTTTGTGTTTAATTTGTGGGAAAATTTCTTGAAGCATTTTATTCTCTTCTTTTTCAAAATTCCCGAGTACATATCCTTCCCCAGAGCCTTCAAAGTCCGAGTCTCTGTTGTCAATCCCAATCCTGACTCTCCAGAAGTCTTTGGTCTTCAGGGATGACTGGATAGATTCGAGGCCATTGTGTACTTTTGGGCCGACTCCCTTTTGGATTTTGAAATTGCCAAGACGGATATCAAGATCATCATGGACAACGATCAGAGTCGGTTGCTCGAGATTGCTTGAGGACATCATTTTGTGGACCGCTCTGCCTGAACGGTTCATAAATGTTTGGGGTTTTGCCAAAACAGTTATGAGGTTCTGGTCTTTGGCTGTTAGCGATACTTTCGCAATTTCAGAATCGGAATACTTGTCGAACTTGAATTGCGAATCGGTTGCCGTAAGTAACCACTCAAGAAACATGAATCCGGAATTGTGACGGTTGTTTTGATACGATTT
Organism: Candidatus Roizmanbacteria bacterium CG_4_9_14_0_2_um_filter_39_13; assembly: GCA_002788865.1. GTDB lineage: Bacteria > Patescibacteriota > Microgenomatia > UBA1406 > GWC2-37-13 > UBA1450. The sequence goes on along the minus strand of PFSC01000140.1, from coordinate 2,519 downwards.
TCCAGGGTTCCCCAGTCCGACAAGAAGGATGTTCATATGATCATTATAACAATACCAATGAGATAAAAGTAGAAAAGTATCATCTCTTCATGCTATTCTAAGTGTATGTCCAAATATGTTCCCGACATTTCAAGCCGCCGGTGGGTGATTATTGCAGATAGTCGTGAAAATCGCCCCGATGAAGTCAATGATCAAAATGATATCGATGAAACATGCCCGTTTTGTGAAGGAAATGAGAAAATGACACCACATGAGGTCTACAGAGTGGGGAAGGGGGTGGCGGATGAGCCGGGGTGGGAAGTGCGTGTTATCCCAAATAAGTACCCAATTACCGATTTTCATGAAGTGATCATCCACTCTCCGAAAGAAGATGATCTGCATCATCTTCCCAAAGATCATATTGTCAAAGTATTTCAAACATTTCGACAGCGTTTTAATGAATATAAGGACAAAGGACAAGTGATCATTTTCTGCAATCAGGGAGAACATGCAGGAACTTCTATTGAACATCCCCATTCGCAGCTCGTGCTTCTTCCCAATCAGATCAATCTTTCAACTCTTGAACAAGAGCCTTTAGACAATATTGTTGAGGAAAATACATTTTTTAATATGTACTGCCCAGATTTTTCCCAGTGGCCGTATGAGGTGTGGATTGCACCAAAAGTCGAAGAGACTTTTTTTGGGGATATAACCGATGTAGAGATAGTTGACCTTGTTGACATATACGTCAAACTCATGTCACGCCTTGAAGTTCTGCATGAGACCAAAAGTAAAACGGGACGGGGATTTAGCTACAATTTTTACATTTATCCAAAAAAGAAGTGGTATATCAGGATCATCCCGAGATTCGTATATAGAGCAGGATTTGAGCTTGGTACCGGTCTGTCAGTAAATGTGACAGATCCGATGGAGGCTGCGGCGGATCTGAGAACTTCAGATAAAGATGAAGTCTTGCAGGATATACATTCTGTGAAACAGGCTGAAGCAATCATTGAAGAAAAACAGGATGAGATTGATCTGTTAAAGGGTAAGCTTGAGGAGTTGGGGGCCATTACCCATTGACAATATACCTCATTTATTTTATACTGTCATTAGTTAGATATCAAAAATGATAACTATCTGATGAAATATGTCATTAAAAAAATTAATATCTACCAAGAAAACCGTCTTTAGTGTTGAAGATTTGTCAAAGATTCTCAACATAAACAACCGTGACTACCTTAGAGTACTTCTGAGCAGAATGTTTAAAAGAAAAGAAATAATGAGAATAAGACGAGGAATGTATGCATATACGGATGAATATAACCAATTTGAGTTAGCAAATAAACTCAAAAGACCTTCTTATGTCAGTTTTGAACGAATTTTATATGACAATAATATAATTTTTCAAGACTCATCAAACAAGATCACTTCGATGGCAAATAATAGTTATGTTGAAAAAATTGATCGTGTGAGTTTTCACTACTATAAAATCAAAAATGACATTCTTTATGACCCGACGGGTATTTTGATTGAAAAAGGAGCGAGAGTCGCCTCTATAGAACGAGCGATCTGCGACACTATTTATTTATCAAAAAATTATTATTTTGATAATTTAAACGGAATAAATAAAGAGAAATTATTAAGCATCAGTCAGATATACAATAAAAGAACAAAGCAGGAGGTCAAAAAAATATGCTCAACATAAAAATTCATCGGCAGATCATGTTTGAGATAATCACTGATATTTACCGGTCGAAAGTTGCCAATGCATTGGGCTTTAAAGGCGGAACAATGGCTTATTTTTTTTATGGACTTGATCGATTGTCTGTCGACCTTGATTTTGATTTACTTGATGAAAATAAAATTGAAGAAATAAAAAAAGTAATTCCAGAAATTTTGATGAAGAGGGGACAAATAAAAGAAGAGTATGACAAAAAATACACACTTTTTTATTTGCTCAATTATCAAAAAGAAAATCAAAATATAAAAATAGAAATTTCAAAAAGAACACAGTGTAGATATGACTACGTAATAGAAAATTTCTACGGAACTGATGTGAAAATTTTAAATCAATCAGATGTTTTTGCAACAAAGCTTTTGGCTTGTACCACGAGAAATAGACTCGCCAACAGGGACTTTTACGATGTATATTTTTATCTTCAAAAGGGGATCATCCCGAATAAAGAAATAATTGAAATCACTACCAGTAAAGATATTCTTTCCTATCTTGAAGGTCTGATCAAATTTATTGATCAAAATATCAGTAGCAGGTCGATATTGCATGGTTTGGGCGAGTTGATAAATGAAAAACAGAAAGTATGGATAAAGAATAATTTAAAAAAGGAATTGATCAACAGGCTGAATTATTTTATTTCCGAAAATAGAAAGGAGCAGATATAGGTGTTGAAAAGTAAACTTGAGGAGTGACGGTTAATCTCTTTTAAGGTCAATTCCTCGACGCTCTACGTCGTGAGGCCTCATATGTCATTCCCGCCCCCGATGGGACTCGAGGGCAGGCTCCGGCGGGGGAATCCAGT
>PFSC01000044.1:777-1252 GCA_002788865.1 Candidatus Roizmanbacteria bacterium CG_4_9_14_0_2_um_filter_39_13 | reverse complement strand
TATCTGATAATTTTCTCATATACCTATCAGACTACTACTAGAAAGCTCCAGTTGTCAAGGTTTAGAGATGAGTTCTAGCAGTTATCTCCAAACTGTCATGCTGAATTCATTTCAGCATCTTTCTGGATTCTGAAACAAGTTCAGAATGACAAGTAAGATTGAGTTTAGAGATGACTTCTACACAAACAATCCTCGTTCCTCATCAGTAAAATACATTTCATCTCCATCTGAAACGGAAATATGCCCTCTAGCTTCTATTAAATCACCATTTTCCTTGCCAAAAATATTCTTTCCAGACATTCCTCCATTGCAATCGACGTATACATGCCTTCTATTATTTGCTACTGATTGAGTGTTATGAAAACCAACTTCTGGCTTTAATTGTTGTGTGATCTTTTCAAATATGGGCCTACCTCCATTGATGTTACTCCCTGCCTGAACACTGGTATATGCATCATGTAAACCACAAGTACCA
>PFSC01000044.1:0-751 GCA_002788865.1 Candidatus Roizmanbacteria bacterium CG_4_9_14_0_2_um_filter_39_13 | reverse complement strand
GAGAGCCAACAAGTCTTCTTTTTGCTTCTAATGCAAGAATTTCTGAAGATAGTGCACTGTACAAAGTAGTTATCTGGGTAGTCCCAGTGATATCTCCCTGAGCTTTACGTTCCCGTGGACAGCCACCACCTCCATGATTTTCCAACTGTACATCCATTCCACTAAAATGAATATGTTCAGATTTTAGGATATCTGGATCCTCCCATGTGCTTGCCGCAACAGTAAATATATTTTCTCCATCTCTCATTTGTGAGATTCTATCAGTAAGATCAATACTAGTTTCTTCATGACATGCTCCGATGCCATTCGGTCCTACCGCTACATAATTATGACCGCTACCACATGTTCTGTCCTGGGCACCAAATAAATTCAGATAATCCCATCGGTCTGGTGGAGATATAGGAATTCCTTGATTGACAAGTCTATTCATTTCTGCAAAACCATATCGTACGCTGTCGACAAACAAACTCCCTCTTTTTGCCATATATTCTCTCTGTATCCAATTTTGAGGTCTGAAAAAACTCACAGCCAGCGGAATAGGAGTATCACTATTTATTCCACCGATATATTTGTCGCTTTCACGATCCCACAGGAACTTGATAAGCTCAGCAAAGTTCCGCCCACTATCTGGACCCACAACAGTGAGAAGGTTGAATGCAAGTCCAGCATTCATGCTGGCACGAATATTGTGGACGATTTTTTGGAAGTCATCTTCCCCGTTTCGAGGAACTCTTGCCAATGCATTCTGGTT
>PFSC01000138.1 GCA_002788865.1 Candidatus Roizmanbacteria bacterium CG_4_9_14_0_2_um_filter_39_13 | reverse complement strand
TGAATCGGTAAAAGGTAGTACCCCGCCCGGGCACAAAGACGTGCCGGGCGGGCACAATTGAATAATGGATAGTTTTGGGAGGTGGCGCTTGTCTCGTGCGACCACCTCTCTATCCCTTAGGAGTAAATCACTTTACTTTTGAGGGATAGAAAACATAATTTCTATTATTACTCTTTTTCATACTCAAAAAAGCTTTGAGAACATGAAGAAACGGTAATCATCGTGATGATCGTTTTTGTGAACTAATGCATGTTTGAATGAAACGCATCATCGCACCTTAATAATCAGGGTTTGGAAAAATAAACATTCATTTGTTTGCGTTTCCATGCTCGGATCGTTCGCACTGAGGGTAATACATATCATGTTATTACTCTTGTTGTGAGCGATCCGAAGTTTGGATCGCAAAAATCGGGGGATATCACTCCCCTATTCCCCTTGGTGGGAAACCAAGGAATACTGTGATCCGACCCAGCGGCGTCTGGGAAAAATGGAAGTATGCCTGCAGATCGGGTCAAATCAGTCTGCAGACGCCCTATCTCGGGCTGCTTCCTTTGTAGTGTAGGAAACCGTTTTTTGCTTTTCGCATAGTCAACGCCATAAGGAGGCTACTGTGACTACACGAAACTGGCAGAAATATCTGCTCGGCTGGGCTGGACCCGCGCCCTTGGACCCGTCCCGAGTAGCGCGGCTTCGGCCGCAAGTTCTCCGACAATTGTCGGAGCGTATGGGCTCCACGATACGGGCCTAAACAACAACTGAATAGTGACCGGGTGGCAACAATGCTACTCGGTCACACCCTTTCCAAACCCTGACTTTCCTATATGTAGAAATGGATCCTGAAACAAGTTCAGGATGACGATTCTGGATGCTCCGCCTTGGGCGGATTACCAGAATGATAGTTTCTGCCGAGAGGAAAGTTTTACTATGAGGAGATTCCTGCCGGAGTTTATCCCGATGAATATCGGGGCAGGAATGACAATTATTATCAATTTCATAAATCATATGAACAACACAGAAGGAATCGTGCGAAGTGCAGTAGTCCTTATGGGACTCATCGGTGCTTTGTATGTCATAAACATGCTGGGAAACCAGTACATGAGAAACCAAGCTGTAGACGGATGTATCGCTTCAAGTAAAACCGAAGTGGTAAATCCTGATCGCTCAGTCTGGAAAGGAACCAGTCGTGACTGGTATGCCCTTTGTATGCAAGAAAAAGGGATGAAGTAAGGACACGAGATTCCCGCCTTCGCGGGAATGACATTATTGAAATATGACTATTAAACAGAACACACACAATAAGCCACTCATATCAATCATTCTACCCGTACTCAACGGTGAGAAATTTTTGAGAGTCGCACTTGACAGTATGATCGCCCAAACGTATACAAAATGGGAGATGATTGTTGTGGATGACGGGTCAAACGATGAGACTCCTCTGATTCTTGCAGAGTATGCTAAAAAGTTACCACAAATGCGCATCCTTACCAACAAAAAACAAGTAGGGATCTCAAAAGCCTTAAATCAAGGGATACGACAGGCAAAAGGGTCATATATCGCACGAATGGATGCCGATGACATATCCTATCCAAAACGTTTCGCAAAACAACTTGCGTATTTGCAAACGCATAAAACAGTGGTTGCGGTGGGAGCCCAGTGTGATGTCATTGATGCACAAGGAAGGATCACCGGGGTAAAAACCTTTCCCCTTTCGCATGAGCAGATTTATAAAACCATATTCCACTTCAATCCCCTCCAACACCCTGTGCTTATGGTGAATCGTTCTTTATTACCGGAAAAATTTGTATTCTATGACATATTAGATGGTGCGGAAGACGTCAACCTTCTTTTTAAACTGTTTGCCTTTGGAAAGGTCATGAATCTTGACGAGGCACTCCTTGCCTACCGTATTCATACTGAAAACAGTTCGCTCAAAAAAATAAAACACATTTATCATCAAGCACTCGTTGCCCGCATCCAAGGAGTACTCCACTATGGTTATAAGCCAACAATTGAAGGTATAGGACTCATAATTATTCAGACCGTTCTCGTCACGCTTCTTCCCGATTCAATCCTCCGCAGACTCTATTTTTATGCGCGAGGAATTAAAGCCCATATTTCCAGGGCAAAAAAAATCGCTCTTGTCCCCAACATGGGATAATCTTTTGTCAGTACAATTATTGTATGATCGCATTTAAAGAAAAGACATTTTCACATCTTCAGAAATTCTGGGGCTATTATGCTCTCATATTTATTGAAATCCTTCTTTTTATCACAAATTACAAGCCAGGTACATTTCTTGTTGGATGGGATAATTTGTTTCCTGAGTTCAATTTTTCCCTCAATTTCAAGCGAGCATTTTTCGCAGTCTGGCAGGAATACCGAGGCATGGGAGTTGTAGATAGTATGTCTCACGCAAGTACCCTTGTCGAAGATCTTGAACGATTTATTCTTTCATTTTTTATGCCGATGCATATGATCAGATGGGTATATATCATGCTTTTGCACTTGGTTGGTGGACTTGGAATATTTCATCTTCTCAAACAATATATTTTCAAAAAAACAAAAAGGAGCTCCGAAACCGCGCTCATGCCCGTATTCGTATCATTTCTTGCAGCGTTGTTTTATCAGTATAACCTCGGAACAATCCAACAAATGTATCTTCCTATGGAGGTATTTGTTGTTCATTTTGCCTTTCTTCCGTGGCTTGTTTGGGCAACTTTGAAATCCCTTGAAACCGAACAACAAAAATATTTTTGGTATTTCGGGATCCTTTCGTTCCTTGCGACACCACAGGCCCATGTACCAACCATCTTTATCGTGTATGCCATGACCATCAGCATTATTTCAATTTCTTATGCTTTTTTTATTGATCCGCTGGCTTGGAAAAGAGTTGTTAAACTTGCAGTTATCTGCTTTGTGACCAATGCATTTTGGATTATTCCCTTCATGTATGCAGTACTCACTCACTCCCCTATCGTTGCAAACTCCAAAGCCTTTCAAATGGCGTCAAACGATATTTTTTACCGAAACCACGAATATGGAAATCTCAAAGATATTGCACTTTTAAAAGGAACTCTCCTTGAATATTATTATTACAACTTCAAAACGCATGCAAATGAGTATATGTTTGCTCCATGGCTTGCTCATATTCACTCGATGTTTTTTCTCATCCCAGCCTGGCTTAGCTTTGTGCTTGGGCTTGTTGGAGCGTTTGTGGCATCAGTCAAAGTTAAGTCTGCACGGATAATTTCTGGATTATTCGTTTTTTCTATTTTCATGTTGGGTACAGATATCCCACTTATCGGGAATATAAATGCATTTTTCCGCGAAAACGTACCACTTTTTAAAACAGTTTTTCGATTTGTATTTACGAAATTTTCAATTCTTTATGCTTTTTCTCTGAGTGTTATGATCGCCGTTGGAGCGATGTATATCATAAGCCTCGTCTCAAAATTGAAGTTCAAAATCATGCTCGTTGGTATTTTTACATTGGCAATAACCGCATACATTTTTCCATCATTTCAAGGAAATTTCTTTTATGGCAACCTTCGTGTTGAAATACCAAAGAAATACTTTAAGACGTTTGAATTTTTTAATAAACAAGATCCAAATACTCGTATTGCCATACTCCCTGCACCGTGGTACTGGTCATGGCTTCAGCCAAACTGGGGAACGATAAACTCTGGATTTCTGTGGTACGCCATTCCCCAACCCACAACCGATCTCGCATTTACCCCATGGAGCAATCATAACGAGAATTTTTACTGGGAACTGGATCGGGCTCTCAACCTTGAAGACATCGCTCTTGTTGAGCGCGTATTGAGTAAATACGACATCACATGGATCTATCTCGATCGAGATATTTTGAATGCAGAGTCAAGAAAGGTCAATTTTTCATCACTTCAAAACCTTTTGGCTCAATCTCCACGGATAAAAAAAATAACTTCGTTTGATGCAACCGATATATACCACTTTGAAAACACATCGTCAAAAAACTTTGTTTCTATCATTGAATCACTTCCAACAATTGCATATGACGATTCATATCTTGATTACGACCGTTATTACCACCAAAACGGAGATTATCAAAAAGCCACAGATAAGAAAATTCCCGATACCATCTATCCGTATTTTTCTCTATTTAGTGGGAAAGCTCCCTATATCAATGCCATTACTGTTTCTGAAACAGTGACTGATTTGACGTTTCAAAGTAACGTAAATAACCTCGGAAAAAATCCATTTATGGTCAATACATTTCCTGATTATGCTCCTATAAGCTA
>PFSC01000026.1 GCA_002788865.1 Candidatus Roizmanbacteria bacterium CG_4_9_14_0_2_um_filter_39_13 | reverse complement strand
GGAGGAATCTCTTTGATGCAATAACTCCTGTTTCAGGAGGATATTAACGTGAGTCAAGACGGAGGCTATGGTATCAGAGCAAGTCCAATCATAAAAGTGATCAAAGATGATCCCCCATACGTGATAAACGGAAGAGTGATTCCCGCCACGGGCAGAAGTCCGAGATTCATGCCAATATTTATCGACGTTTGAATTATTAACAATGTACTAAATCCAAGAAGGTAAAAAAATCGATATCGTACGTCCGCGTCATCGCTATATAAACTGCTCGCCATTCTATAAAATAAAAGAAAAAAGAGAATCATATAGAGCAAAATCACTAGAACTCCTCCTACAAATCCAAATTGTTCTACAAGAGAAGAAAACGCAAAATCTGTATGAAACTCTGGTAAGAAATTCAACTGTGATTGTTTGCCGAGTCCGAGCCCTTTCCCGAGAAGAGTTCCAGATCCAATTGCAATTTTTGCCTGAGTCATATTGTATGATGCTCCTGAAACATCAACGGATGGATTGACAAAGCTTAAAACTCTACTTTGCTGGTAGTCTTTCAGAGTAAACCATAAGAGAGGAAGAAGTGCAATAATGAGTCCAATTAAGCCAAAAATTTGCTTTTTTGGAACGGTTGACAGTAGTACAAGGACAAAAAATACTAAAAGTATTATAAGAGAGCTCCCGAGGTCAGGTTGTGTGAATATCAAGAGAAACGGAATGAGAGTGTAAAAGACCGTTTTGATAAACAGACGTGAATTCTCGATGGGACTTTTTACAGAAGATAGGATATTTGCCAATTGAGCGACAAAAAATATTTTGAATATCTCAGATGTTTGGAGTTGGAAAAAATATAGATCAATCCAGCGTTTTGAACCTTTTATTTCAGAACCAAAAAAATGGGTAAGAATAAGAAATAAGATGAAAATCCAATAAAATACTGTGGTGTTTTGTCGAAAAAAATGCTTTTGAACCTGAAAGTATCTGATGATTAAAAAAATGATAAGCCCGACACCAAAAAATGTGAGATATGAAGGGACTAGATCTCCTCGAACTCCGATAAGATTCAACAGTCCAAATAAGTAGAGAATGACTATTGGAATATAATATGAAGTTGGCATAGGACAAGTATCCGTCTATTTTGTGCTCTTTTCAACCTTAAGTTCGGGTCCGTATTCTATGGTTTGAGCTTGAACTTGATTCTGAATTTGATTTTCAAATTCTCGAAAGGCCTCAGGTACAACTAAGGAAATAGAATCTTCTATATTAATTCCAAGTTTTTTGCGTTGTACCTGAATATTCCTTAGAAGCCCTCTGAGTTCACCTTCTAGCCTGAGCTCTGGAGTAAGAGTAGTGTCATAGATAGTTGAAAGGTCTGTGACTTTTTCTGAGGAAAATTCAACTGATTTCACATTTAGTTCTTCTGCAATGAGCTTACTATATGCTTTAATATTTGTGTCAATTAAGATCTGGTCGGAAGTCGGAAAACTGATGACTACTTGTGCCAATGGTTGTTGAACTTTAATTTGATGGTCTTTGCGTACTTTATGACCGACTTCAACGATTGCCCGCACCGTAGCCATATCGCGAATAAGATCTTCGTTTACTTCAATTTCTTTTTGCTCTGGCCACGCCGAAAGATGTACCGAATCTTCTCCGATTATGGAAGTGTACAATTCTTCAGTAATAAACGGCATGAGCGGTGACATGATGATCGAAAGATCTACCAACACCTTACTGATGGTTTTGTAGAAATCTTGCTTGTCTTCTCTATTTCGAGATCTGCGTACGTACCATGTTGAAGTATCTGAAACCAGAGATTCGATAGCGTCTGCTGCAGCTCGTGGATCATATGTTTCAAGAGATAATTTTACCGTTATTTGAGTTTGCTTGAGTCGCATAAGCATCCATTGGTCCAAAACTGAAGTAAGATCGTCGATACTAATGACGTCGGGTTTGTAGGTAAAGCCATCGATCTCGGAATATTGCTGGTAGTATTTATACGTATTCCATAACAGAAGGTAGAATTGTCTACGCACTTCATTGGTTTTAGTGTATCCGAATAATAAATTCTCTGATGGCTTATGACGTATATATGCCCAGCGCATCACGTCTACTCCTATATCATCGGCACCTTCATTAAACTCTATTGAGTTGCCAGTGCTTTTGTGCATGGCTTTTCCATCCTCAGCAAGTAATGTGGCGAAACCCAGCACACGCTTAAACGGATTCGTGTCTTCCAAAACTGCAGACACGGCAATCATAGCGTAAAACCAGTTTTTAAATTGCCCAGGGAATGATTCAGTTATAAAGTCTACTGGAAACCATTTCTTCCATTCTTCTTTGTTGGATGTATAAAGCGGCTCTCCTTGATTGTTTTCTTTGATGGTTGAATATGGAACAATACCTGCATCGAGCCATGGATTGCCGACATCGCCTATGCGATGTGCTTCCTTGCCACAGGCAGGACAGGAAATAATCACTTCGTCAATAAACGGTTTGTGTGGCGATTTTCCTTCAATCTCTTCCCAACCCTTTACTGCTTTTTCTTTGAGTTCTTCCTTAGATCCGAGTACGGTAAATTCTTCACATTCACTACAAACATATATAGGAAGGGCTAAACCCCAATAACGATTCTTTTTGGAGATAAGCCAGTCATGCATATTTTTGAGCCAATCAAGCTCCCGTGAAAGTCCAAACGCAGGCATCCATTCTATTTTTTTGGCAACCTCCATCATGCGCTGTCTTAATGTTCTGACGTCCGAAGTCTGACGTCTGCCGTCTGCTGAAGGGCGGTCCATGGCTATATACCATTCATCTGCCACTTTCCAAACCAGCTCGGTCTTACATCGCCAACAAGCCGGATAACGGTGTTTGTATCTTTCGGTTTTCAATAAAAATTTACCAGACTCATATTGCTTTAGATAATCAATAATTAGTTCAGGATGTTTTTTTGCATTTTTACCCGACAAGTCACCAAACCCATCTAAATAATCTGCATTATCGGCAATAACTTCAATCATGGGCAGTCCTCGCTTTTTACCAAGTTTAAAATCTTCAGTTCCGGCACTCACCGCCGTATGTACGAGCCCCGTTCCTTCGTCAGCGCTTATTGGCATAATTTGATTATCGGTTCCAACAATAGTATGAAATACTCTCTCATTAGCTTTTTTAACACGAGAAACCGCTGGTAGATTATCAAATGCACCCTGATATGACCAACCTATCATATCAGCCCAATCAATTTTTTTGAATGATTTAAATTTTTTTTCCCCAAATACTCGATCCACTGCTTCTTCAGCGATGTAATACTTGTCTCCGTTATCGTCTTCGACTAATACATACGATATCTCACCAACCGCAACAGCAATGTTAGCAGGAATTGTCCAAGGTGTTGTCGTCCAGACTAAGAAATATTCATTATTTTTATTTAAGAGCGGTAATTTAAGATATACAGACTCATGCACTACTTCTTTGTAATCTTCAGTAAGCATTTCGTGCTGAGATATAGCAGTCTCGCAACGTGGACACCATGGTACGGATTCGTGACCTTTGTAAATCCATCCGTTTTCATGACAGGTTTTCAAAAAGTGCCAAATCATATAATTGTTCTCATCGGACATGGTGTAGTAGGAATGTTCCCAATCTGCAAAGTACCCAAGACGTTTTGATTGTTCGGTTTGAATATCAGCGTATTTATGCACGCGGTCTTTACACAGTTGTACGAATTTGGCAATTGATGCTTTGGGGTCTCCTTCAACTAAGTTTTCAATGTCTTGCTTGTTGTGTATCCCTAGTTCTTTTTCTACTTCAACCTCCACCCACAGTCCTTGACAGTCGAATCCGCTATGAAACCGTTGTTTGTGGCCAGTAAGATTGTGAAATTTTTGCCATAAATCTTTGTAGGTTCGTCCCCATGCGTGATGCACGCCCATAGGATTGTTGGCTGTTATAGGACCATCCTGAAAAGAAAATCGTTTTTCTGAAGCATCATTTTTATGAAGATACTTTTCTACCACGCCATTTTCGTACCACGTTTTAAGCCACTTGTTCTCCATGTCTACGAAAAATTGTGTGAATTGGTCTTTGTTAGGTTTCTGTGCCATGATGAGGTCTATTGTAACATTGTGTGAAGCTTGAGGCAATGAGTTATGTCATTACCGAGCAATTCTCATTTTGACTTCATCCCATCAATAAAGTCCAATCCAACCATAAACCACCCCACCTCC
>PFSC01000013.1 GCA_002788865.1 Candidatus Roizmanbacteria bacterium CG_4_9_14_0_2_um_filter_39_13 | reverse complement strand
AATATCGCTTTCTACAAAAAAGGTAGTTTTTTCAGGATCGACACCAAATGCAAGATATTCTATAAAAATATTCATGGTATTTTTGTAGATTTCTTCAGGATTAAAGACATTGTTTAGAGCGTGTAGATTAGCTACAAAATACATGCATTCTCCGTGAGCCTGAAGATCTACCTGAGGTTTTACCGCACCAAGAAAATTTCCCAAGTGAAGTCCTTTTGAAGAGCTTGGAGTGATACCAGAAAATATTCGTTTCATATCCGTCCAGTATAACAAATATAGGAACAATATTTACCTCGGATGTCACTTTTTTATTTTGGAAGAAATGGGAATGCACTGAAAACTATAGATATTTTTTCAAAACTTCATTTTTTTGATTACCACTCTCTTGTAGTTCCTTATTGAGTTTTATAGTTTGGTTTTCAATTTTTATAATTTGAGATACAATCCTTTTCTGCTCTTCAAAAGAAGGTAGTTTATAAGTTTGACTATAAACATTATTTCTATTAAGTCCAGGTACTCCAGTACCTAATACTAATTTTTCTAAATCAATATCGCACAACATATAGTACAGAAACCTATAATCAGTCTCCTCATCAATTTTTTTAACATAGAAAGTTGTATCAATCGGGTTATTATCTTCCTCAACCCAAGTTACTTTTCCAGCAGACCCCTTGCGGCCAACAATTATTGCTGGACCATTTACGGTAAAGCTATTATGGAAACCGATGGTACCATTAGAACCCATTACAGGATACTCTCCGTTTACTCTGTCTTTTTCAGTTAATGGTGAGCCATATTCTAATGTCAAAATATCACCAATTTTTATATCTAAGGATTTTGATGAAGAAGAAAGACAAGCTTTTATTTCACTCTCTAATATCACAACCTGATTAAATATTTCTTTTTCTCTTTGTTCAAGTGCTTCTATCTCACTAACAATTTTTTCTTGAATGTCTTTTGGGGGTAGCGGAATTTCGATTTTCTTATATCCTGTCATGTCAATATTTAAGAGTCTCACACCATTCTGTAATGGTATAGTTCCACCCTTATTATAAAAATTATTTAAGATAATCCAAATGTAAAAGGGGTTTACCATATCTACATCATTCACTCTCAATCTAGTACAAAAGTTAGAATAAGAATATATTTCATCATCTTTTTTATCAAAAATTACTACTCTACCAATTGCTTGAGTATCGCTGCCTCCTGATTTTTCAAGTATGATATCTCCAAATTGGAGTTTTCTATCAGGTAGTTGATTAGCATCTACTTCAATTTCTGCAACATCGTCATATGATAATTTTCCATTGTTTAGCTTAAAATTGGTATTTCTTAAAACCTTTACAGTTCGTAATTCATTTTTTTCTCCCTTCCATAAACCACTCTGAAAAGTTACTAAACTCTCAAGAATTTTATTCTCAAATTTAGATTCAAATTTCACGCTCTTTGAGGCATTAAGATTTATGCTTTTTTCAAAATTAACACGATCAAAAGTCATCGTTTCAATAAGGCTTATCTCAAAAACATTTTTTTCAAGAGATTTGTGTATTTTTTGATCCATACTCCCTAGAAATGCTTTATATATATAGGAATTTGCTTTCGTTTCGTCCTCTTGATTTTCTGGATCATACATTTTTGTACATTCATCAATAGATTTCCCTCTTAGGATTGGATGGATACCTTCATAACCTCTGCGATTGCTAAACTCATATCCAAGAAACTTTTTCTCTTCTTTCTTCTGTCCTGATTTTGTTAGAATCACTTTTTGAGTATAGGCAAGAATAAAATACAGAAGTTTTTCCTTCTCCTTTTCAATAATTACTTTTTGTAAGTCAATCTGATCCTTTACTTTTAACTTCTTTTCATATTCTCTATATATTTCATGATTTTTAATATTTTTACTGATTGTATTTTTACAAAGTCCAATATAATCTTCAAATTTTATTCCACCCCACACATATTTCACATACTTAGAAAAAACATTTTCAATGCCATTTACAGTCACATCATTGGTATTTTGGAAAAACTTCTCTACCGAAGATTTTATATTTTCCCATTCATAATTATTTCTTTTTCTCAAAAACAAAATTACAGTATTTGTTCCTGTCGCCATAAAAGTCCCTGAGCCAAGTTCGGTAATACCAATAATTTCAAAATACTTGAAAAGAATTTCTCTTGTCTTTGTATATATTCCTGTATTACTCAAAATACTAGACGGGAAAATAATTCCAGCTAAGCCTCCATCTTTGAGAAGTTGCTTTGTCCTTTCAATAAAAAGACATTCAATCTCAGAGCTTTGGTCAGTCAAGCGATCAAAAAGGTCAAAAGATTTCTTTGCATTTTCTTCGTCCAAATTTCCTCTAAATGCAGAAACCGAATAAGGAGGATTTGATATGACTAAATCAAATTGTTTATTATCCTGCGGAAAATCATGATCAGTTTCTTTTAATTTTCCACGATACTCGGAAGTTTTATCGAAAGTGCCAAGTCCATCGCCATGAATTACTTTTGCGAGACCGTCTCCATGCAAATAACAACCGACTTTTGCGGTTTTCACGAGACGATAATCTTTTTCTATTCCATATACATAATCAAATGCCCAGTCGAACTGATTTGTCTTCCACCCACTAATTTTCTTTGCCGATTGTGGATTAAGTTTATTTTCATCAATTGAAGCTAATATTTTTTGTATGCTTTCCATTGACTCAATGAGAAAGTGTCCACTTCCAGCTGCATAATCAATTGTAAATGGGATAAGATCATTTGGATTTCCTTTTGAGATTTTTTCTTGAATAATTTCTCTAATGGGTAAACTATTGATAATATATTTCGCTACTGGAACAGGAGTAAAAAATTGTCCTGATTCTTGCTTCAAGCCAGTAGTAAGAAGGAGCTCAAAAAAGTCACCTAGATATTGATGTTTCTTGTTATAACGAATTTGATACTCTTGTAAGAGTTCTACCACCTGTTTCACTACTTTGGCGTTTTCGTCAAAAGAGTGGTCGTCGAAAACTTCCTTGAAAGCAAATTCGTTATTCTTTTTAAGTCGTATTTCTGTAAGTATCTTTAAAAATTCTGATTTATATTTTTCATCTACTGCTCCAAATTTCTTTTTAAACTCTTCGTCTCCCATATCAACCACGTCTTTTTCTAAAAGTTCATGCATTCCCCTTTTATAAAGATCCGTAAGTCTTTTTTGAAAAGAAATATTATCATCATCGCCTTCCAAATATTGAAAGTGGAGCTGTTCGTTTTTTGCTCTGTCTTCATCAACTATTTTACACAAGAAAAGCGTAAAAATTTTATTAAAAGCATTTGGCTTATCAGAAACTACATTTTGACGAAGAATCTCTAAGAAACGATTAAAGATGAAACTACTATCTTCTTGTTTGATAATCTTCAAATCATTTATAGTAAGTGCCTTATTTTGAAACTCGTAAGCATTTACCCAATCATCAAAAATTCCATTTGATTTTGAAAGTTTGTTCCAGCGGTCATACAGGTCTTTTACATTTCCTGCTTCTCGATAATGTTTCTCCATCTTTACTATTTCACTTTCAAAATTTATCTCCCCTTTATTAAATGCGGAAGCATAAAGCATGAGGTATTGAGTATCTCGATCTTGTTGAAAGTATGTAAAAAGCTGACCCCCATCTTTTTGCATTTTCTTAAGTGCTTTTTGGTATTCATTACCCCATGTTTTACACTCAACCATTAGGTATGCTTTCGTGTCTTTTTTTACAAGAATATCAAGTCTGCCACTTGTTCCATGTCCAGTGGGATAAATTTTTTCTAAAGTTATATCCTCTGGTTTGTATCCTTTTTCAAGAAGTCGATTTACACACTCCAAAACTACCCAACTCTCTTCCTGTGAAAAGTTTTGAGCTGTATGACTATCTGATTTTATTTTAGTTCCAAAATCAAATTTAGTCTTATGATAATCAACTTCAATTATATAATCGCCAAGTGAATGAAATTTTTTGTAAAAAATTTCACTTTCATTTTCTTTCGGAAAAAAACCTAATTTTTTGAGTAATTCTTTATTATTAGGCATATAATTAGTTGCTAATTTTCAGTATATCAGATTCCAATCG
>PFSC01000097.1 GCA_002788865.1 Candidatus Roizmanbacteria bacterium CG_4_9_14_0_2_um_filter_39_13 | reverse complement strand
ATCAAATAAAACCACACTAATATCAGAAATACGAGCATATCAAAATAGAAGGAATACAGAGAAAGCAACGATAAACTGGAAATTTACCAGTGCAATGGCAAAAGAGAAGTTTAAATTACATAATAATTAAGGTTATTAGGTACTAGTGCTTTGGAATTTATTCTAGATGATCAGAACAAATATTATGAATCATTTTTAAAAATATGCTAATATAAATTATTATCAATATAATTACTTATATGGCAAAAGGAAATAATGCTCAACGAAAAGAAGTAAAAAAACCAAAGCAAAATAAAAAGAAAAAATAACCCCCTGAAATAGTTCTTTTAATCCTTCTTAGGGTTTGACTCCCTGCTGATTGCGACGTTGTCATCCTGAGGCGATTAGCCGAAGGATCCATGGATTCTTCGCTACGCTCGAGATGACAGATACCTCGACGCTTGCTGCGGAGTAGTTTGTTGTATGAAAAAAACCCACCTTTTGACAGATGGTTTTAACTCCATACAATGGGGAAGCATGATAGGAGGGAAAGGGGCACTAGCAACTAATTTCTCATGCAACATTACTTAATTCGGTTATAAACTCAGAAAAAATATTCTTAATTTGATTCTTCGAAAGTGAAGTGAATAACTTATATCCTCCTATAGCATTAGCCCTTCGCATAATTAACCTTACTTTTGTTTCTTTTTTATCCTTAAATAAATCTTTGTTCTCAATAATAAATTCTAATATTGCATGGGTAAATTCTTTGTTTCTTCCTTGAACTCCGCCAATAAGAGTTCTATAAAAATCCAACATTGATAAAAGTTGTTCAGTCAACTCATATGGATCTTCTTTGCTTTCATCGTATGTTAAATAACTACCCCACCATAAGGAAGAAATTCCGTTCCTGGCCAAATCTGCAGCTCCTACATTTTTAACAAACCAATGTTCAAGAATGAATGAGCCTTTTTTTTCATTAGATTGCTCTTCGATAGGCCATCTTTTTTTCATATACTTCCAGAAAGTAAAGTGAGTCAAATAAGTCCAAAGACCTGGATCGGAAGCTTTAATCAAAGGTAAGCTTTTAAATAAATTAAATACAATCTTTGCATTTTCAAAACTATATAAGTTTTTTTTGTCGGGAATAACAAGTTTAATTTCATCCGGAACTGTCACCCTGATATCAATCAGACAGTCTTCTTCAGTGATAGGAAATATCTCTTTTTCATACAATTTTATAATAGAGTCATTATTTGTTTCGAGCCCTTTTACTAACTGTGCTATAAAATTACTTTTAAATACTTTTTGATATGCCATATTAATCCTCTCCTTGTTTGGTTGAAAGTTGTTCAATTGATGAAAGCATTCTAGCTAGTGGTCTACCAATCATAATTTGTGCGATTTCAGGAATATTTTCAGGATTCCATATGTTTCGAACTTCTGCTTCGTTTGCCCTCCTTGAGTCAAGGACTATAAACCACTTATATTGTTTATAATCATCTGCTCTTTCTTCGGACATCATTTCATTTAATGCATATATGAGGGCAGGAAAAACCAATGAAGCGTGATATATCCAGGTAAAGTTATCACTTTCGTTCCTGTAATTTTCATAGCTGATATAATCTTTTTTTGATAAACTAATATAAATTATGTCGTTGTTTAATTTAAAAATTGCTGACCCTTCATCTCTCTCCTGGTCTTTCTCAATCTTTATAATGTTAAATATCCTTCTTAAATCTTCCCATAAAATCGAAGCGTTAAACGATGTGCTTCCAGCAGATCCAAGTACATCTCCCTCGTTAACTTCAAATGAAGAGTTCTCATAATCAGAATTTGCGCCTTCATTTTTATATTCAAGTTTTTTGTTAGAAGTAATATAAAAAGCGACGTTCACTCTTTCTCTTAAATAGTTTTTATCAATCTCGATTTCAAACCTCGGTTTTATTGATATGAATGATGTTCTATAAAAAGTTGCTGGGCATTCAATTTCTACATTAAAAAGCGCTTCTTCCTTAGAAATAAGCTGTTCTAATGTCTTATTTTCCAAAAAAAGATCAATTGATAGTTTTGTTTTCTGAATGTTCTGTTGAACCGTAAATCCGTCTACATTCACTTTAAAATTACCCATTACATCATCTCCTCTTCCTAAAACTGGATGAGGTAAAAGTAAATTATTAATTTTCATATCCTTTGAGATTTAATGAATATTTACCTGGTTCGTTAAATATAACTATCATTTTTAATACACCTTCGTCGGGAATAATAATATTTTTAATCTGATTTTCATTTACAATGAGCTTATTTCCTTTCTGGTCCCTAGCTTCCTTTATATATACAACATCGAAAGAATCTTCTGTGCCTACTCTTACTTCCATATTAAATTGTTCACCCTTTTCTCCACTTATAATTATATTATGTTCAGGAAATACCTCATTTTTAGTGATAAAAGATCTTCGAAACTTAATATTCTTATTGATTTTAACTATATTTGTACCTTTTTCTTCCGGTTGCGCAGGTTGTTCTTCCCCATTTCCTTTGCCACCACCATGTCGACCTCCTTTTCCTTCATTTCCTTCTAGTTCACCAAATGTATGTGTTGGATTTGTAACCTGTATATTAATTTTTGGTGTTTTCTCAATAATATTCTCACCTCGGATCAATGATCCCGTTTCTTCATTTACAATCTGTCCCTCAATACTCTCAGGATTACCGAGTTTATCCAAATCATTTTCATCGGCTGGAGAATAAAAGTACTTGTCTAAATCTTTGATGACTGAAGTTGTAGTCTCTACTGTTGCAGTAAGATTACTTAGACTATTCGCTACGAATTCTTTAAGCTCATTCTCCGCCTCGGCATAAAGATTCTTCTCCTGAATGTCAGTAGTAACAGGGACGTCTTTACTCCACTTGCTATGCGTTGGATCTTCCATCTTGCGTAATATACCTTTCGAATCGCCGCATATAAAAACACCAGCAAAACCTTTTCCAGATTGATGTTGTTTATTTTGTATAACCATACCGGTATTTCTAAAATATTCAACTCTTCTTGGAAAATCTTTTTGAAAAAATACTCTTAGTTCAACGTTACCTAAAGTATTCAACCTACTATTAATTACTTCTCCATCTCGATAAGCTTTGTAATAGGGCAAAGGATTGTCTTTTTCAAACACCTTTGCCTCTGAAAAATATTCTTTCAGTTTAGATTCAACATTTTCTGCATTTACAATAGTATTTTCAATTTTTACTTCTAAATTTCCTTCAAGAATAGCCAGCCAGAAATAACGGAGAACAGATACCATCATTTTTTTTTGCCAATTTTTTAAATCCTCAAACCCAATGATAAAAATGCTTGTACCTTTCTCCTTGCGTCTAAACATTTCAGGAATTTCTGATGCGACTCTTACAGAAGGATTATGATAAAAACCAATACCTTGCTTAATATCGCCTTCCAATTCATGACTTACTAGGCGTAATTTACCTTGAAAAACAGATTCATTGTTTCCCCATATGCTTGAAACAAATATCATTCTGAAGAGTGAAGGTCTGAAATAAGCTCCCTTTCCTAACCCGTAAGTGCCGCCCTTACCTGCCCCTTTATTTGAAGAACCAGATATCTTCATTAGTTTATAGTATGCACCTTCTCGATCTTCTTCTCCTCCAAATAAACCAGTTGAATTGTAATCACTGATATTTAGAATATAAATCGATTTATTATCATTAATTAGATCATATGCTTTTTTAAAAAAATTAACACCCTCCCCATTATCATTTTTTTCATGTCTCCAACATGCTCCAAAAACTTCTTTTAACTTATCTGCATTAGGTAGAGAACTTGCGGTTATAGCTGATAATTTGAATTCTGCAATTACCGGACCGCTTGCAATAGGATCTTTTGCATCAACGATATTTTGTATCGACTCACGAGTAAGATGATATAGAATTTCACCATTAAAATTATATATCAAAGGATCATGGAAGCCCGTTTCTTCGCCTCCGCTTAGTGATGGAAAATTGTAAGTATCTTCAGACATTATAGTTTAAATTCCGATTTCTTCTGGATATAGAATTTTGATTTAGTAAAACGTGTCATTTTTTCTATCTCAATAAATATTCTATTAATCTCGTCTTCAGTATACTCGTAAGCACTCTTATTTGCACAGTTTCCTAGAATTTTCAGCTTAGTAAGAATCTGGTTTGTCCGATATGTAGCTAGTCTCTTAAATCTTTCTATTTTAACTTGCAATTCCCTGCGGTCTTGCCGCAGGGATACCTTTTAGGGAAAGATTGAAAA
>PFSC01000017.1 GCA_002788865.1 Candidatus Roizmanbacteria bacterium CG_4_9_14_0_2_um_filter_39_13 | reverse complement strand
TTCCAAATTTAATTTTTTAAATTGATATTACCCTAAACATTACTCCTGATTTATGAACTATCCCTCAGCAAGCAGCGGGGTATCTGTCATTCCCGCGCCGTGCCCGCAATGCTTCCGCATACGCGATGCCGGCGGGAAGGCGGGAATCCAGACTGGATCCGTCCCCGTGAAAACGGGGATCGAGTCGGGGATGACGCGGCAAGCCGCGGGGAATCAAACCCTAAAAGGGATTGAAGAAAATATTGCCTCAGGAGGCAATGATACTGGCTTTCACAAACTTGAAAATTTAGCGGTAATACCGCATAATAATACTATATGGCATTCTTGACTCAAAATGATCAACAACGTATTGATGCAATGATAGAGAACCTACGTATGAAAACTGGGTTATCATTTCCCGAGGGAAATCTTGTCGAGCTTGCAAAGGCGCTGTGTCGAAGTTTTTGAATCAAAATTTATAAAGCACGACAACATTGACGGCTTCTTGGAGTATCCCAAAAAATCGACGGAGCGTCCGAAAATATATCTCAATAAAGATCGTCCTACGCAGCGGAAGAAGTTTACACTCGCACATGAACTTGGTCATTTTATTCTTCACAACAGTGCAAAAAGAAAATATCGAATAGATAATCTGGATTATTCACAAAGTAACAAAGAGACAAAAGAAGAAACAGATGCAAACTACTTTGCAGCAACATTACTCGTACCCGAAAAAAAACTGAGGTCCATTCTGGGACTCTCAAAGGGAGATATTGAGTTTGCAGCCGAATATTTTGGTGTTTCGAAACCAGTTATTGAAAATCGTATCAAATGGCTGCAAAAAAACAAGTAACACCGCAACCAACTCAGCACAGTGGTATTCGTATTGATGAGACGATTCCTGTCGAAGAAATAGAAAAAACATTCGAGATCGACAAGAAAGAAATCCTCTTCGAAGGGCTTATGAAAGAGCGAGCGGAGCAGAGAAAGCAAATGATGTCCCTGGTGATCACGCTTTCGTATTTATCTTTTGGGATCCTTGCGCTTATCATCATTGCACAGGGGATTATCCGCATTATGACGGCCAGAGATACGTTCCTCATTCTGGATAACTACCAGTTTAACATCGTATCGGTATATATTTTTGGACAGATGATCGGGGTGATGACCATCATCGTAAAACTTCTTTTTGATGACAAAAAATACCTCGATAAACTATGAGCTCGTTCATAAATAATATACACAGCTATTTATGATTACGGCTCTTTGTGACGCAGACACAATAGATTAATTGGTCATGTTATTTGTGGATGCGTCCTATTGATCATTTCCAATCCTCATTTACTCCTATTTTGACTTCAGATGAAGATACTTTATCTTTTTCATTTCTCGCCTCAACTTTGATGGTGTGCTTTCCATTTTCAAAATCAAATGTCTCGCGGATCTCATCACGGTTTCCTGATATGTTTTTCTTTTCAGCGCCATCTATAAATATTTTTGTCTCGCGCATAGGAGAAAGTGAGGTGATCTTTGCGTACACTTCAATGGAATTTGAGTCAATCCGTTTTTCATTTTCGGGACTTTTTATGGATATTACAACTTCATCCGACCGAGCCTCAGACGTCTCGGTAGGGTAGTGATATTTTCCATCTTCCTGTTCGCGAGCCCACTGGTCAATCGCGTCTTGCCAACGATTGACGCCATCTCCAGAAATTGGATCACTTTCTGTGATCACGATAAACTCTTTCTCTTCATAATTTCCGGATCGTATTTCTACTTCATTTGCGAGCTTTCCTGTATCTTTGGAGATTTTGAGTTTTTTGTAAAATGGAGCAACATCCGTCGGAACAGTACCTTTGACGAAGTACTCAGTCCGAGTAGGGTAGCCGTCCTTTGGCAACCCACCAAGATATGCATCAATCTCAACCGCCTCGACCGTGTCTGGTTTGTCCATGATCCCATCCCCAAACTCGGAAAGAAGAGTCGTCATGGTATCGTGCCAGATTGGAGAAGCACCTGTGACACCTGATGCGATCTTTTGATTCATTTTGGCATTGTCATTGTTCCCTACCCAAACACCGAGCGCGATCTCTGAGGTGAACCCAACTGCCCAGTTGTCTCGTTTGTCGTCTGTTGTACCACTTTTTACTGCTACTGTTTTCCCCGGAATTCGGAGATACGAATTGGGACCGAATGTGTCGATCCGTGCATTGTTGTCGGACAGAATATGCGAGGTGATAAAGCTAATATCTTTTGACAAGACTTCTTTTGGTTTGGAATCTTTGTGTTCAAATATCTTCTTCCCATTAAAATCCGTAATTCCCAAGATTCCAAATGGTTCTACCCGTTTGCCTTCATTTGCAAACACCGCAAATGCTTGAGTCAAATCCAAAAGTGTAGTCTCGCCTCCTCCAAGAGAAGCTGAAAGACCTAAGTTGTTTATATTTTCCTGTGTGGGCTCAAGTGTATCAAGACCCATCTCAAAGCCTTGCTCAAGAAAATCTCGAATCCCTACCATTGCAAGCATCTTGACCGCAGGAACATTCAGAGAGTTCCCCAATGCAAAGCGAAGCTGCACCGGACCACGATACTTCCCATCATAATTGACCGGAACATAATCGTCACCAACGACATTGGGAAATACTGTCTGGACATCGGTGATGACACTCGATGCTGTATATCCCTTCTTCAGAGCTACTGCATATTCGATAGGCTTCAGGGTCGATCCCGGCTGGCGATTTCCTTGAGATACGACATCGTATTTCCCATATGCATCGTTTGCGTAGTCATAGGAACCTACGTAGACGATAATCTCTCCGGTATCTGGTGCAATCGCAACCAACGCACCATTTCCCACATTGTAATCTTCGAGTGATTCGATCTCATCTTTGACAATTTTTTCGGCTTCACGCTGGAGCTTGATATCGAGCGTTGTTTTTATTTTTACGCCTTGGTTCAAGATTCCTGCGCCAAATTCTTTTTCCACAAGGTCTTTGATATAGAAAACAAAGTGAGGCGCAGTGATGTTGAATTGTTGTTTTGAAAATTTGAGCTTATCTATCTGAGTCAACGTTTTTTCTTCAACATCACGCTCTATGTTTTCGTCCTCTCGCATCCGTCGAAGGACGTCTTTTGTTCGTGATTTCCACGCGTCTTTTTCACCAATAAAAGGAGAGTAGACTGATGGTTGCTGTGGTAAACCTGCAAGAAATGCAGCTTCAATCAGAGTGAGATCTTTGGGATCTTTGTCAAAGTATCCTTTTGCGGCAGATCCAACTCCCCAGTAACTCCCACCGTATGGTGCTTCATTCAGATACATCGTAAGAATCTCATCTTTGGAGTACTTCTTCTCAACTTGATAGGCAAGAAGGGCTTCTTTTACTTTGCGTGAAATCCTCCGTTCGGAGGTGAGGAGAACATTTTTGATAAGTTGCTGAGTAATCGTAGATCCTCCTTGGGGATTGCCAAAGAGAGAGTTTATCCCTGCGCGAAGAATGCCAAGCTCTGAAATACCTTTGTGCTCATAAAATCTCTTGTCTTCAATGGAGACTGTGGCTTTCTTTAGTACATCTGGAATATCTTTTGTATCTACGGGTACGCGATTTTTGCCTTCATACATCTCATAGATCACTTCATCATTTCGATCATAAAACACAGTGGAGTTTTTCCTCGATTCGGAGAGCTCTCCAGGTTTGGGAAGATCGCGACCATACCAGGCAAACATAACTACTGCACCAAGATACCCACATATGATAAGAAAAATAATTCCGACAACTCCATACAAAAGAAGCTTTTGCTTATTGAAGTGAGGAAATCGCTTTTTTCTGCGATGTTGCGGTACGTATGCCATATTGAATAATTGTACCATTCTTGAGTAAGGTAGCAGGGGAGAAAGATTGGATACTACCTTCAGGAAGAGACCTATTGTCGTTGAAGAACCAAGAACGTAGTGCCACATCTGCTGCAGATTGGGGGAGGCTGACTGCCAAGAATCATGGACGAAGCAAAAAGGCGAGCATCCACAGTCGTGACATCACCACAATCGGGACAAACCAGCCACTCTCTCCTTTCTGGAGAGACAAACCCCATTCTCATTTCAAGTGTATACGGTGGTTCGAAATCGTACCAACTTCCGCTCATGGGTACATTATACCCAACAAATCGCCATTTGACTCATAATATTTATACCCGCGGGGGTTCTAGAAATTTGCTCATCCCATCCTCTTCCTCACATACTTCTCCGAATTCTATTGCTTGAAGTAAATATAACGCTGGTTAGATGTATTCGATTTGAAGAGAATATATTCAAGGAGTTTGTTTTTGGGCTTAAGAGTAAAAAATGGTTGCTGAAATAGATAGTTTAAGTTATTGTAATAACTAAAGCAATAGGATATAGTTCTTTCATG
>PFSC01000062.1:1463-4454 GCA_002788865.1 Candidatus Roizmanbacteria bacterium CG_4_9_14_0_2_um_filter_39_13 | reverse complement strand
CTCTATTCTCTATTCTCTATTCTCTATTCTCTATTCTCTATTCTCTATTCTCTATTCTCTATTCTCTATTCTCTATTCGGGTTTTTTGATATGCTTAGTATATGAGAGCTGTATTGTATATTGACCGCGCAAATTTTTATTATTATGGGGGAAACATCCATTCTCCAATCTCCTTTCAGCCGCCACTATCTGTATATTCAGATATGGAGATCATTGATATAGATCAGCTCAATACCCTTTTTCAAGAATTTGTAAAAACAAACAAAATTCAATACTGCTCAATCGTGCTGTTTTTTTCTGCTCAATCCTGTTTTCAAAAAGATTTTCCAAAAACTCTCAGGCCCGAAGAGTTTGAGATACAAAAAAATCAATTTATCGAATTTATTCCCTTTAATAAAGTTATGAGCGTCGTCTGTTCTCTAAAAAAAGATGCAGATACTGTTGTTGCAATAAATCGTGAAGTTGCCTTTGCACTTCGAGATATTTTTGTCAAACTTCAGTTTGACGTTGAGATGATTGTTCCTTCATTTGCTCTTTTTGGAGACCAACCACAAACTTTCGATATACATACTGCTCAAAATATCGTAAAACATTATTCGTCTCTCTCAAAAATGAGTTTCCCTCTCATAGAAGAAGAGTCTGTCATAAAGAAAGCCGATCAGGACGAGTTTCAAGACAATCAAGAACACAAAGAGTCAAATATGCGCTTGTATCTTATGATTGGTTTTTTTGTTGTTCTCATTGCAATGCTTGTATACATGGTGTTCTTCTTCCGAAAATCTCCAACGGTTTCCAAAAAAATAAATACCTCAAGTCCTCCTATCACTCAAATTGTTGTCGCAACTGTAATTCCAGTCCCATCCCCAACAGAAGTAGTAGTTGCCAAAGGGGACATTCTCATCCGAATCCTCAATGGTTCGGGAGTTCCTGGCCAGGCCGATGCGATTCGAGATCTCCTTATCTCGACAGGCTATTCTGAGGTTGAGGTTGGAAACGCGCCCACACAGGAATCAAGCGCCGTATCGATTGTGGTAAAGCCGACTACACAAAGCTTTCACAGAAAGGAAATTGACGATATAATTTTGTCGCTTGGATACACAACGAATATTCGAGAGAGCAAGGAGATTGATGTGGATGTTCTTATTACAACGCGGAAAAGCACCTCAACTCAGTAGTGCTCAAGGTTGATTAAAATGAATGATAAAATATGCAAGAGTTCAGGGTCTTTTACAAAACTGTATCACAGTATATCAATTATTGTTTTGTGTCATCCCCGACCTGATCGGGGATCCAGATCATTGTAATAATCTAAAAACTGGATTCCTGCCTTCGCAGGAATGGCAAACTGTGTCAAGAACCCTGAACTCTTACTAAAATATTATGTCATGTTAGGAAAACTTGAAAAGTGAACTGTTGAAACTTCAAAAGTGAACTGATGGAAATAGTGTTTTTGATAAAACAACAGTATGAACAAGTTTTTTGTTCCACCAAAAACGAAACTCAATGAGGTCTCTTTTTCTGTCGGGAATAACGCAAATAGTGACAAATTCTCGTAAAGGAACATGGGGTACTTCCATATCAATCCCATGAAATGAAACCTTGTGATAAGCGTTTACCATTCGTTCCTCTCTCAAACAAAAAACATCTCATAAATGAATAAATGGTTTAGGAAGAACAAACGGTCGAAAGAGGGTGTTCCCCGCCATGTCTCAATATCATCTGATTTATTGAGTTTTTGAATGAAATTCCAAGGCATTTTGTATTGTATTGACGCTACTTTCCCATTTTGTACTTTCAAGTTCCAAAGTAAACTTTTCAGTAAATCTGATCGTACCTCATCATCACCATCATTAAACATCTCCGTCACGTTGTAAGCTTCTGATTTGATATTTTCCACAAGTTCCAAAGTAGTTTCAGCATCTTGTGGTTTTAATTCTTTCAGTTGTTTTTCCAGTACTTTTTTATCTTTTTCCAGTTCTTTGTTGGTAATATCGTATCTTTCTTGTGGAATTTTACTTTGGAGTAAATATTTATCAAGGGTAAGAAGTTGCTGATCAATAGATGATATTTGTTTTTGAATGGAATAATGACTGTGTGACTGGTTTGATACAGATTTTCGTAAATCATCAGCATATAGATCAAACGAAAGTTCAGCTAATTCTTTGTTTACAATCTGAACAGATTTTAGTTCATTGACGATAAGTTTTTTTGCAGAATCTTCGGGCAAATATGTTTTATGTTGATCACACAACCCTTTGCCATTGGTGCAGTAATAGTACGAGTATCGTTCTTTTTTGAGGGAGGCAGTATATTGACATCCACACACCTCACAAAATAGATACCCACGGTACATAAATTCATGCGTACGCTTCTTTCCCGTGCATTTGCCGTCTAATATGTCCTGTACTCGTTGAAATTCTGTCTTTTCAACGAGTGGTTGATGGGTTCCTTCGTAAATAATTCCTTTTCTTCTTATGACGCCGGTATATTCAGGATTTCTCAATAAAATATTTATTGATGACCTGCTTACTTTACACCCTCTTCTTGACCTTAGACCCTTTTCAAACATGGTATTGGCAATCACTCTCAGGGAATAGTTTAGTGTTGAGTAAAGATGAAATATTTCTTGAATGTAATGTGAACGTTCTGGGTCAGGAATGATGGTATTGGGAATATTGATATACCCAAGAGGTGCATATGTTGGGTACTCTCCTTTTGATAGTTTTGTTTTGTTTCCATCCAGTACCTTGATTGAGAGTTTTCGTGAGTATTTTGTAGAAGATGCAATTTCATCAATCAAGTTGATCATACTCTCCATACTGGAATATGAGATGTGACGAGTACGTATTTCTTTTAATGAGCCAGTTTCAAAGAGTTTAATAAGTTTGTCTCCTTCTATGAGATTCCTCATCAATCTATCAGGATCAATAACAAGAATTGCATTTGCTTCGCCTTTTTTGATCCGTTCAAGCATATGGGTAAAAAGCGGTC
>PFSC01000062.1:0-1433 GCA_002788865.1 Candidatus Roizmanbacteria bacterium CG_4_9_14_0_2_um_filter_39_13 | reverse complement strand
CTTTTATTATGTCCACAATCTCAAGTTGATTAGTTTTTGCGTATTCAGTCAATATGGTTTCCTGCGTTTCAAGAGATTGTAGTTGTTTTCCGGCTTCTTCTGAAGATTTACGACAGTAAATGTAGTATTTCATAAGATGATCTCCTTTTCTTCATACTCAAAACTTTTGATCGTATTATACACCCAGCGTGGAAGAGTGTTTTTTCCTTCTGCTTTTTGAAGTGATCTACGAGGTCGAGTACAGGATCGGCTGACAGAGTATCTTCTTTGATTAAATCGAAGGTATGAAACATTCTTTTTATCATGCTTTATGCCTTTTACAATGTAATCGGTAATGTAATTACTGATGCCTTGTAGTGTCTTTACCTTCTCAATCCTCATCATCACACCACCCCCTACGTGTTCCCACACTTTACAGATCACATCAATGGGTAAAAACTTATTGAAGAGTATGTGGAGATGAGCGTTTCCATTCTTTTGAAACTCTATTACCCAGACATATTTTAGTTTTAATTCTTGTGTTTTGAGATGAAAACTATAGTATCGGTTTTTACCCCTATGAAAGTATTCGAACTTCTTTCTTTTTATGACAGTAATAAAATGATTAAAGATTTTTGTTATGAATTTGTGGGTATTGTCCGTATATTCTGGAGGGATTTTTTGGGGATCGAGAGTGAGAGTTAGGAAATATAAAAGGTCATTTAGTACGATGATATCGCGTAGATGGTATTTTACTGTTAGGGCTTTTGTCATCTGACAATCTGGGCATGTCCATGAATTGCAGGGTATATGGGAGAAAGTGACTTTTTTTAGTTGGTTATCCTGATAATCTAAATATGCAATTCTATTCCTTTTGCAGAAGTGTGGAGGATTCTTTCTCGACTTGAATTTTTTCCCTTTGTTGTGCTCTTTTTTAGCCCTTATTAACTCCTTAATTTCATCCTGTTGAGATGATCTATTATTAGTCAAGTATAGGGTCGTCCGCCTATCGGCGTCCGACTTATCAGTCGGCACAAGAGTTCTTTTTTTTGTTTCTTTCATGTTGGAGCATGGAGAAACGGACTCTTGCTTTACCCAGATAGTAGAGACTTACACAGCATTCTTGTATCTCTTTTTCAGACATAGTAATCCCTGTCAGTTTTTCAAGAGCAAGCTTTACTTTATTTTTTGATCTCTCGGTGAATTCCACAAAAAGTTCGTTTCAATGAACCTTTGTACAGATTTAGGTAACGATAGACAACTCCCCATGAGTATATTTATGGTTTACCTAAATGTGATGTATCCAGTAGATTTTTATGACCGAGGTTTGTTATCAAGTAAGATAACCAATGGGTCGTGAAGGACGATTATAGTGCTAGGCGGTTATATTTAATTTTTTGGGATACCGACTCTAAATCCTACAAAAGTAAGATTTATAACGAGGACATTGTATT
>PFSC01000117.1 GCA_002788865.1 Candidatus Roizmanbacteria bacterium CG_4_9_14_0_2_um_filter_39_13 | reverse complement strand
CGAATGAAAAATATATTTCAATCGGTGATTATGTCAATATTGGATCATTTTGTCGCATCACGGTAAGTACTGAGTTTGCTGGACACAAAGCACAAAGCTCAAATGAAATCCGAATAAAAATCGGAAACCATGTCGACGTTGGAAACAATACTTTTATTTCGGCAAACAACACTATTGAAATAGGGAACCACGTCATCATGTCATCATATGTTTTTATCACTGACCATGACCATGGATTTGAGGACATCAATAAAAATCTGCACGAACAACCTTTGACTGAAGGTGGTCATGTCAAGATAGGAGATAATGTTTTTCTGGGTGTCAAAAGCACAATCCTTAAAAATGTGACAATCGGAGAACACGCTGTAGTTGCTGCCAATTCCGTTGTTACAAAAGATGTGCCCGCCTTTTCCATTGTGGCAGGAAATCCGGCGCATGTATTGAAAAAATATGACCTGAAAACTCAACAATGGGTTAAGATTTAAATTTATCGATAGAATAACTTAATCAAAAAATCACTTATATCAACTTGAAATAGTCGAAGGAAGATTATCCGAAAGATTCGAGAACAATATTTTAATAAATACAAAAAGCGGAATTTTATAGAAATATACTCATGATTTACACTCAAAATAGTCTGATAATGAATGTTTAATACTCTATACCAAAACTTTAGAAATTCTACTTTGCTTTTTGGACCAAATTCACGATTTCCTGTGCGAAACAGCGCAACAGACTGTGCCACTATACATATTTTGTAATTTTCATTCGTATAAAAAATAATGGCTATATGGGGGAAAATATGCTCAGACTTGTTGAATTGATCGAAAAATTTAATATTTTTTTGAAATAATTTTCGCAAAATTATCGTATTTGAAAATGAGGTCAAATACCAATCTAATGGTAGAAAAAATTTGTCTTCCAGAAATGTAAAGTATGCTTTTTTAGTTTCCAAAAATGTATCTTTCTGAACACGAAGAAGATTTGGGTCAATGATTTTCTTTGCGTCTATTGAACAGAGATCCATATTTGTTTGGATAACATCAGGTATATATAGCTTAATAATTGAAAGAATTTTTGCGATAGAACCCTTTTTATGAATATCGTCATCTGAAAAAAACCAGACATAATCACCTAATGCATATTCCGCAACTTTTTTAACATTTACTACCGGTCCGAGATTTTTTTCATTACAAAAGTAACGTATCTGAGTATTTTTTTGCATAAAACTTTCGACTACTTGTTTTGTGTTGTCAGTACTATGATTATCAGAAATCACGATTTCTACATTTTCTATGATATACTGCAAAGATAACTGACTCACAATACTTTTCAAACACTCTTGAAGATATAAAGTTCGATTATAAGTAGGAATACAAATAGATAGTAGAGGTCGTTGTTTTTGAATCTTCATCCTATTTTATGATAATATTGCATATAATATATTCAATTCATTCATAACATGTCAAAACTTTCAGCCCTTCACTCCAATTTCACCATGGGAAAAATTCCAAAATCTTCCTATATTAGTAAAATGCATAAAATTCATGCTCGACTTTTTGAGTATTCTCATTATATCCCAACTACTGATATAAGAAAGATCGAAATCAAGGATGAACTGGTTATTTTAACCTCAAGGAAGAACAACATACAAATGGTGTGCGATCCTCTTGACGAGCGAATTGCACCTATCGAAATACTTAATTTTACTACATATGAGAAAGAAGAAATAGATATGATAATTTCTCTTGCCCCGGTCAAACCGATTATATTTGACATAGGCGCAAATATCGGATGGTATTCATTTACATTATCCAAACAAATTCAAGGTTCACAAATCCATGCTTTCGAACCAATGCCAAATACATATAAATATCTTGTAAGAAATACAAAATTAAATAATCTGGCAAATATTCATCTTTATAATTTTGGATTTTCTGACAAAATAGGGTCTTTTGATTTTTATTTCTACCCTGAGGGTTCAGGAAATGCCTCAATGGCACATCTAACATCACAAAAAAAAGTTGAAAAAATCAGATGTAAACTAAAAACTCTTGATAATTTTTGCTCTCAATCGAAAATCCTCCCTGACTTCATAAAATGCGATGTTGAGGGAGCAGAATTATTTGTCTTCAAAGGGGGATGCAGATTAATACAAGGAAGCACTCCTATTATTTTTACTGAAATGCTTCGGAAATGGTCAAAAAAATTTGGTTACCACCCCAACGATATTATTTCTTTTTTCCAACAGTTGGATTATCATTGCTTTTATATTTCAGGCAATAAGATCAAGCAAATAAAGACCGTTGACTTTGCCACTGTTCCTACGAATTTCTTTTTTCTCCACAAAAAAAAACATCAAGAACAAATCAAAAAATTCCAAGCAAAATAATTATTGAAAAAAAGAAGCTATGGTTCGGCGAAATGCCTGCTTTACTGAAATCTTTGGAGCATATCCAAATACTTTTTTAAACCTCGACACGTCTGGAATTACCGTATCTGGAGCATGTACATATACATTCCGATTTTCTGTCTGATATTCTATATGGAGTTTTTTCTCAAAATGAGTATTAAATTCGTCTCTGACAATTTCTGCTAGCTGATCTACTGAAACCACATTTTTATCATTTGCGATATTGTACACTTCACCATTTTTTGATGATAATAATAGTAAAAAAAACATAATTGTCGCATCCTGAATATACAGAAATGCCCGTTTTATATTTTTATTTCCTTTAATCGTGATATTTTTGTGCTGTAATCCATCATGAATAAAATCACTAAAAACTCTCCCGTCGTCCAAATTTAAACATGGTCCGAACGTGTGAAATATTCGGGCAATTTTGATGGGAAACTTCTTTTCACGGAAATAATTCATGCAAATTGTTTCTCCTGTTTTTTTTCCTTCAACATAACAGGACCGTTCATTGAGATGATCCGTTATACCGAGATACTCTTCTGTTAATCTTGTGTCTTTTGGAGGATTACCATATATTTCACCTGAACTAAAATACAAAATGCTTTTGGTATTTTTTGAAACAGAGTCAAGAACAGTGTAGAGTCCTTTGATATTGGTATTCAGTGTGTCAAGCATGTGTTTTGTATAGATTTTGGGGGCAGCTTTTGACGCGGCGTGGATAATGTAGTCTGCATCAATTGAAGGAAGGGTTTCTTCTGCGATATTGACGTAAATGTATTCTATATCCTGCCGTTTGCCGAAAAGTATTTTTGAGTTTCTGACGACAAGATGAAGTTTGCATTTTTTGGTAAACAAGAAGTCATTTGCATAAAGGAGAGTATAAACAAGATATCTTGCAAGCATACCACCCGCACCGGTTATTAGAATATCCATCCCCTCAAATTGGCTCAGTTTACTCCCTAGGGTTTTGCAGATTTCTTCGATATCTTTTTGGATCACCGGATGCAGTTTCAAAGACATATGTTTTATTACTTAAACTTTATCTCCCAGACATAATTGATTACGTCATTTTTCAAGGGATCCATTCGTTTTATCTCCTTGGGATCATGGGGAAGAGTCGAACAGTTAGCAACTATCGCGGTCTTTGTCCCAATACCCTTAAATCCGTTCCAAACATTTTGAGGAATGGTAACAAGGGAATAATTGTCTTCACCGATATAAAGCTCCATAAGTTCGCCATGCGTATGAGAATCTTTTCTGTCATCGAATAAGACCAGTTTAATCATTCCGGTTACCACCGCATAATTTAAGACCATTTCTGTATGCAAATGCCAACCCTTGACAACCCCCGGATAAATCGTCGAAAAGTATATTTCTCCAAACTGTTTGAAATCCGGATCGTCTTTGCGAATCATATGAAGAATCGAACCCCGTTCGTCAGAAATTTTTTCCAGTTTTTTGATTTTTACACCATCTATCATAATTTTATAAAACTAATAATGTGTCGCCGGACTCGTCTGATAATACGCCATTGTTTTTTCAAGTCCGGTTTTCAATTCTGTTTTTGCTTTCCAATGAAGCAGTTTCTCTGCTTTTTCTGCATTACACACCATATACATGAGCTCGTGCAATCCATATGGCACCGCTCCCAATTTGATCAGATTTTTCTTTTGCGGTGACATTTTCGTAAGTGTCTGGACAATATCCTCTATCGAATGCGCTTGGGATGAACCAATATTAAACTGTTCATACTGAGTTCGTTGATTTGTCATATATTTGATAGCGTTGATATAGGCGTCGACAATATCGCCAATGTAGGTGAAACTCAAGCGTTGTTCTCCTTTGGTGAGGGATAGGGGAGTGTTCTGAATACACGACCTGATAAGAAGGGGGATGATTTTATCATTATCTTTTTCACCATAGGGAGAAAATAGTTTCAAAGTAATACCTTTGAGAGATGCGTGCGACGTATAATATCCAAGCATACTTTCAAAAGCCACCTTTGTTGCAGCGTAATAGTCATACGGCTCAATCTCTGCTCTTTCAGAAA
>PFSC01000021.1:749-18130 GCA_002788865.1 Candidatus Roizmanbacteria bacterium CG_4_9_14_0_2_um_filter_39_13 | reverse complement strand
CGAAGCTCAAGTCCTTTTTCACGCTTTAATGCCGCAAGTTCGATGTCAAGCTGCATAATGCGTCGTTTTATCTCATCAAGCTCTGTTGGCATCGATTCAACTTCGATTTTGACTGAAGCTGCCGCTTCATCAATAAGGTCAATGGCTTTGTCTGGAAGATATCGTTCAGAAATATATCGTGTTGAAAGGTCTACTGCAGCAATGAGTGCGTCATCATTGATCTTGATCCCATGATGGACTTCATATTTTTCTTTGATGCCACGAAGAATTGCAAGTGAGTCTTCTTTTGAAGGCTCATCGATAAATACCGGTTGAAATCTGCGTTCAAGCGCTTGGTCCTTTTCAATATATTGGCGATATTCTTTGGTCGTTGTTGCACCGATTGACCGAAGTTCTCCGCGAGCAAGCGCTGGTTTGAGCATGTTTGATGCATCAACTGCTCCTTGCGCGCTTCCTGCGCCAACAAGTGTATGAAGTTCGTCAATAAATAAGATATATTTTCCTTCAGAATCGGTGATTTTTTTGATTACATTTTTGAGTCGTTGTTCAAACTCTCCCCGATATGCAGCACCGGCAAGAAGTCCCGCAAGGTCAAGAGACAATACCTCTTTATTTTTTATGGTATCGGGTACATCTCCGTCAATAATTCGTTGTGAAAGGCCTTCGATAATGGCTGTTTTTCCCACACCAGGATCACCCAGAAGAACGGGATTATTTTTTGTTCGTCGAGACAATATTTGGATCACCCGACGAATTTCTTGATCACGACCAATAACGGGATCTAGCTTTCCTTTTTTTGCAAGTTCAGTGAAATTTATCGTATATTTTTCCAGTGGGTTTCCCTCATCTTGAGGGGGTTGATAGTTCATTTGCATAAGGTTTCTCGAGGTGTTTCAGCTAAATGTTGATGACGTCTTAGCAATTGATATCTTTATCTGCTAATAATTATAAAAAAAGAACTTCAAAAATGCAAACTATACAAAAAAATAGAAATAAGAGGTCTTGGCGTATATATATTTGTGAAATCATCAAACTGGATCATAGCCTCCTTTGTTCCACGGATGACAGCGAATTATTCTCCCTAATCCAATCCATAATCCCTTGAAGCTTCCGTACTTTTCTACTGCGGCATAGGTATATCGCGAACAGGTTGGTTCAAAACGACAGACTGAATCGGTCATGAACAATGTTTTGAAGAGTTGATTGTGAAAAAAAGAAGTTCTCTGATAGGCGCGTATGCAAAACAGGACGACTCTTTTCATAGGGAATTAAATCCAATAATGAGAGAGATAATTCCGCCGACCGTGCCTATAAAAGCGCTGATTTTACCAAAAATAATTTGCTGATCAGTGATATCAACATGAATTCCCTGAGCATCATTTTGCCATTTAATCAATTTTCGTAAGAAATGATTACTGAAAAGTGACGACATAGAGATGTATGTCAAAAAAGCTCCAGCTCCAATGATGAGAAAGTTTATGTATTGTGGAGTGTCTCCCGTACTTGGAAATGATTCAAACCATGGCATCATAGAAATAATTTATCACTTTCAACGAGTATAATTGTAGCATGAAAATATCGGTGATTACACTTTTTCCAGAGATGATTTCAGGATTTTTGAATCATAGCATTCTCAAGCGAGCACAAGAAAAGAACATTGTAGAAATCGAAGTCACAAACTTGCGAGATTTTGCAATAGATTCACACGGCACAGTTGACGATCGTCCCTATGGCGGGGGAGCGGGGATGGTGATGCGAGCTGATGTTATTGCAAAAGCAATAACATCAATTACGAATTACGAATTACGAATGACGAAAAGGAAAATAATTCTTACCTCTGCAAAAGGAAAACCATTTAATCAAGCAAAAGCAATAGAACTTTCAAAGCTTAACCATGTTGTTATTGTGGCGGGACATTATGAAGGAGTAGATGAACGCATAATGAAATATATAGATGAAGAGATTTCTCTTGGTGATTTTGTCCTCACAGGAGGCGAGATTCCGACTGCTACAATTGTTGACTCGATTGTCAGACTATTACCAGGAGTACTGAAAAAAGATGAAGCCACCGAGGAAGAAAGTTTTTTCCAAGTTTCAATTGATGAATTGATAGGAATTCTCGGGAAAACAGAGATTTTGGTAAAGCTTCAAAAATCGGGCACAAAAAACGTACAGCTTCTCGAGTATCCTCAGTACACGCGCCCAGAGGATTTTGAAGCGCAGTCAGTCCCGCAAGAACTCACGTCTGGAAATCATGAGTTGATTCGAAAATACAGATTGCAGAAAGCCTACGAAGAAACTGTACAAAAACGGCCGGATTTACTTGACTTAAGAAAAGAGTGATGTAGTATAAGTATGTTCTCATATCCAAAAAAATGAAATAAAAATCCTATGATTTCAGTAGCAAATATTGTCAAAAAATTTGGCCAGACTGTTGCAGTAAACGATATATCTTTCACGACGAAAAAGGGCGAAATCATCGGATTTTTGGGTCCAAATGGTGCAGGGAAAACTACAACGATACGTCTGATTCTCGGTCTTATCAAGCCAACCTCAGGCACAATCACCGTAGAAAAGTCAGATCCGATAAAAGATCGACTCGATGTTCTTACGCAGATAGGATATCTTCCAGAAAATAATCCTCTCTATGGCGAGATGAAGGTCAGTGAGTATCTTCAATTTATAGCAGAGATGAAAAGAGTTTCAGATCCTCTACTGATTGATGAGATTGTGAAAGACGTGAGTATAGATGACAAATATGATGTAAAAATCGAGGAACTTTCACGCGGATATCGCCAACGCGTGGGTCTTGCTACAGCGCTTTTGGGAGATCCAAACATACTTATTCTTGATGAACCTACCTCTGGACTTGACCCAATCGAGCAAGATAAGATCAAAAATCTCATAAAAAAAGTCGCAAAAAAGAAGATTGTGATTTTCTCAACTCATATTCTTTCGGAGGTCGAAGATATCGCAAATAGGCTCATCATCATCAACAAAGGGAAGATTGTGTATGATGGGAAAAAGCCTGCACGAAAGGGAAGTGTAGAAACATTGTTCAAGAAGTTAGTGAAGTAATTTATACTATGAAAACATTATTCAAAAAAGAACTGCAGTTTTATCTCAATAATCCTTTGGGGTATATTGCCTTGGTTCTATTTGGGGTATTTACAAACTTCATGTTTGTAAAAGATATTTTTGTGTATGGATCTGCTTCCATGCGTCCATTTTTTGAGATACTCCCATGGCTTTTTATGATTTTTATCCCTGCTGTTTCCATGAGGCTTTTTGCAGAAGAGCGACGAACCAACACTATGGAGACTCTGCTGAGTTTGCCGATATCTGAAATGCAGATTGTGTTTTCAAAATTTCTTGCTACTTTAGCGGTGACGGCGATCGGACTCGTCTTGACTCTTGGACTTCCGATTTCTATGTATGCGCTCACTCAGCAGGCTGGATCACGCATATACCTTCCAGAGATATTTGTCGGTTATATGGGTCAACTTCTTCTGGCTTCGGGATTTATCGCTATCTCAATGTTCTTTTCGGTGAAAACCAAAAATCAAATTATTGCCTTTTTGGGCTCAGTAATTATACTCTTTTTTCTTATCATTTTTTCGACTGATTTTGCCGCAGGAACACTGCCTCAATTTTTACAGGGAATATTCAATTATTTGAGTCCGACTACGCAAGTAGACAACTTTATTAGGGGAGTTCTAGACATTCGTTCAATGTATTATTTTGTGAGCATAACAGTGTTATTTATATTCTTAACCGTTGTTGATCTTGAAAAACGACCATAATATGAAACGATTTATAGATTTTTTCAAACACATTCAAGTCCCAAAGACATTTGCACGACTAAATTTTGTTGAGATGTTTGGATTGGATCGCTACAAAACAAGCGCCGTGATCGTGGTTTCAATAGCCATATTTTTGGCATCAAACACGATCCTTTCTTTGATATCTCTTCGACTTGATCTTTCGAAAGGAAAGGCATACACGCTTTCTGATTCCACCAAAAAAATGGTCAAAGAGATTGATAAGGCGGTCTCTCTTACCTTATATTCATCCAAAAATCTTCCTCCACGGCTACAACCGCTCAAAAGAGAAGTTCTTGATATTCTCAGAGAATATGAGCGTAGTAGTGGAAAGGTGACCCTTTCAATAATTGAATTCAATCCAGATGAAGATGTCGATATCACAACGGAAGCGCAAGATCTTGGAATCACCGCAGTTCCAATTCGAGAGCAGGCACAAAGTGAGGTTTCTTTAACAGAGATATATTTTGGACTTGCGATAGTATATGGAGATGTAAAAAATGTCTTACCACAGTCACTTGATGTAGAGAATTTAGAGTACAACGTCACTTCTGCAATATATCAAATGACCCGTGAATCTCTGCCAAAAGTCGCGATCATGGGTATTCCGGATAGCATTAATCCACAACAAGACACGCTTGGAATCTTCAAACAAGTAGCGGGTCGACTTTTTGACATTCAGGTCATTACTACTCCACAATTTGCTACTGAAGAAGAACAGGTTGATGAAGAGCCGTTTGTCATAGAACCAGATGTCAAAACACTTCTTGTAATAGATTCACCAAACACAGAATTCACTCCGCAAGAGCTTGCTGAGATTGACAGATTTGCAAAAACAGGAAATGTAATTTTTATGCTAAATGGTGTTCCGCTTGATGATAATCTCACAACTGGCGATCCTGAAGCAGGACTTATTGAGCTTGTGAAAAAATATGGTATTTCAGTCGAAAAAAACCTTATTCTTTCTGGGCGGTCTGAATTTGTGAATTTAGGCGGTGGCGGATTTTCACTCCTTGTTCCGTACCCTTTGTGGATCTGGACTAGCGACTTTGTGCCGGAATCGAGTATGTTTACTGGTGTTGGGCGTGTCACGTTTCCTTGGGCATCAGAAGTCAAACCGCAAGAGAGAAATGGATACAAAGTACAAGAGCTCATTTCCTCAGGAAAAGAGTCTTGGGAACAAAAAGATTCATTTGTACTTGATCCGCAACAAATTCCCGAGCCAGCTCAAAGCGATCTGAAAGTTTTCCCCGTTGCCGTAGAAAGTACCAAAAAAGATGCGGGAAAAATCATGGCGATTGGATCGTCTCGATTTATTCTCAGCAACTATCTTTCGAGAGATTCTCAAAATGTAGAGTTCATTCTCAATGTGTTGGGTGACTATGCTTCAGATGGAGCATTGAGTGGTATTAGCAGTCGAGCAGTAAATTTGTATCCACTTCCAGAGCTTCCAGAAAGTATCCAAGAGTTTTACAAATATGCAAATATTATCGTTCTCCCCGGAATCTTTTCATTATATGGAATGTGGCGACTGTGGAAACGAAATCAAACTCGCGGATAATATTCTTTCAAAAAATCTTTCATCCCTTGAAATGCCAGTTTGTCATACGGAATATTTTTTGGTGAGATAAAAAGAAAATCTTCGACGTCGTCTGCGGGAACAATCGATGAATTTTCAGAAAGCTCTGCGCGATACATTGCATTGATTGTTCGACCATCAATGTTTCCATAAGAATATTCATCAACCGATGATCCGAGATAGGTAAGATCTTTTGAAGAAATAGTAATACCAAGCTCTTCAACAATTTCTCGTACCATTCCTTCTTCAAGAGTCTCGTTTATATCCACAAATCCTCCAGGAAGATCAAGCATTCCTTTTTTTGGATCATTTTTCCGTACGACAAAAAGTATTTCACCCTTTTGATTTATCAAGAGTATCGCAGTTGTAGGTTTGGGGTTTATGTAAAATTGCAGATGGCAATCATTACATTCCAATAAGTTTGGCGACATTTTTGTAAATTTTGATCCACAATTTGGGCAAAAAGTATAGTCAATTTCTTGTGTCATAAATTGTATGTAGTTGAAAAATAGATTCTGTCCTCACTTGTCCTCCCGTCAGTGCTCTTCCGCCAGCCGACGGATTGCGCGCTGCCGGGCACCCTCCAGCTCGGACACCTATTTTTCAATGGAACTTATATATTGTATACTATCACATATGATACGTACTCGCATAGCTCCATCTCCAACAGGTGAAGACATTCACATTGGAAATCTTTACACCGCATATATCAACTGGGCATACGCCAAAAAAATGGGTGGGAAGTTCATCGTTCGCATTGAAGATACCGATCGGACACGATTGGTTGAAGGGGCAGAGCAAAAAATATTATCCACGCTTAATGCATATGGTATCAAGCCTGATGAAAGTGTTGAGGTTGGGGGAGAATTTGGACCATATCGTCAGTCAGAACGACTTTCACTTTACAAAGAATATGCAGAAGAGTTGGTCTCCAAAAACAAAGCGTATTACTGTATTTGTTCTCGCGAACGTCTTACAGAAGTTCGCGAGGAAATGAAAGCACAAAAAATAGTCCCAAAATATGACAAATATTGTCTGGGAAGGCAAGATGAGGTAAAGAGAAAAATTGGAGCTGGCGCAGAATGCGTAGTTCGTCTGAATGTCCCAGCAAATCAAGAGGTAGTTTTCAATGACTTGATTCGCGGGGAGATCAAAATCAACACCAACAATCTTGACGATCAAGTTCTTTTGAAGTCAGATGGGTATCCTACGTATCATATGGCGGTTGTTGTGGATGATTATCTCATGAAAATCTCTCACGTGATTCGAGCAGAAGAATGGATCTCTTCTACTCCGAAACACATTTTGCTCTATCAAGCATTTGGTTGGGAGCTTCCCATTTTTGCCCATCTTCCGATACTCAGAAATCCGGATAAGTCAAAGTTATCCAAACGCAAAAATCCTGTTTGGGCATCATGGTATTTGGAGCAAGGATTTTTACCTAACGCGGTACTCAATTATCTTGCACTTATGGGATGGTCACACCCAGAAGAAAAAGAACTATTTGACCATGAAGAATTTATCAAGGAGTTCACTTTGGAAAGAGTGCGGGCCGTGGGACCAATATTTGATATCAAAAAACTTGAATGGATGAATGGGCAATATATTATGAAGATGGACGATTCCAATCTAAAAGCTCAAATATTAGAAATGTATCAAGATAAAAAACTTGATGAAGTTATTGTCGAAAAGTCGGTACCGCTTATTAAAGAAAGGATCAAGAAAGTAAATCAATACTGGGATATTGCAGGATTTTTATTTGAACGCCCTGAGAGTTTTGAAAAAGATTTGTCAGATCAAAAGGACATATTAACTTCAGTAGCCGAAACGTTGAAAACTGTAGAGTCATGGACCACCGAGAATATTGGTGAAGCTATGCAAGAAGTGGCACAGGAAAAAGACATACCGTTTGGCAAATTTTTTATGACGATTCGCATCGCGATCTCTGGGAAAAAAATTTCCCCACCATTAAATGATTCGATGGAAATACTGGGGAAAGAGGAGTGTGTTGAGAGATTGATGAAAGTAGTAAACAGCTAGATATTAATTCTTCCTTCCCGTCTCAAGTTTTTTTCGTGTTTCTCGC
This sequence comes from Candidatus Roizmanbacteria bacterium CG_4_9_14_0_2_um_filter_39_13, assembly GCA_002788865.1. Classification (GTDB taxonomy): domain Bacteria; phylum Patescibacteriota; class Microgenomatia; order UBA1406; family GWC2-37-13; genus UBA1450. The sequence continues at coordinate 10,644 of PFSC01000021.1, read as the reverse complement.
ACTGCAATTTTGGGAAGTGAACCATCACTTTTATCAAGATACTCCTTGACATCATGCTTGAAGTTTTTAGTCATACTTCGTAATATCCAAGAAATGGCTTTGGTGATGAGAATTTCTTTTTCAGATTTAAGTCGGTCAATATTTTCAAACGCAAGATTTTTGAGCCGAGGATCATCACTGCTCCCAACAGACTTACAAAGTAATACGAGACTGGCACGACGTTTCGCAATTTGATTGTCTTTTGACCATTTTGTGAGTGCTTTTCTCCACGTTTCCCAATTGTCCAGAAACGCTTCAGGAGGAAAGGTTGATTGACATAATGTATCTATCTCACACCAGCCTTCAAGATTTCCAAGCCATTTGCCGAGTTGCTCGGGTTGTATTTGGTGGATGAATTTCGGATATTTCATAAGAATAAAAGGACCTATGGTTTTTTCTTCAAATGTGTTTCCTCTATTAAGTTTGTCTAAAAGTTCTATCAGATTGTCAACTAAAATATCAGGAAATTGTTTTTTGAACGCAGATGCGAGTTTGTGTTTTTCAGAAGTGGGCATTCCCAGATAGGGATGATTATTGCCGTTGTATCGCACAGGATCAAAGCGAGGATCAATCTTTTTGGGAGATCTCTTTATTCCATTTTGTACAAATACTAAGTAGTCCATATCGATAATTATACGTTTTTCGTTCCGACTCATCTGTTTTATTTCATACTCTCTTTTTGTTGCAGCACTGCGATTTAAGTGTTGCTCAGAGTACACGAGCTTTACTGGAGTTCGAACCCGCGTATATTTTGCGCCACCCTTTACTTTGCCGTTATGCTCTTTTAATCTTCTTTTCATATCTGTCGTTATACCTGTGTAGTAAGTATTGTCCGCACATTGAAGAATATAAACAAAGTACGGCATGAGTTAATATTACCTGTTTGCTCGTTCGAGTACTACCGCAGCAAGAGCACGGGCTCCCTTTTCTATCTCTTTAGGTGATGTAAAGCCGCCTGGGTTGTGTGCAATGCCGTTATCTCGAATAAACATAAGGAGCGTTGGTATTCCAGCTGTTGCAACATTCATGGCATCATGCCCAGCAGCACTGTTTGTTCGAACTACTGTTCCAATATTGTATTTTTGAATTACTTCCTCAGCAAAATCAACCATTGCTCCATCCATAGTAACTGGGTCGCCGCTTCCATCAAGAACTTTATATTCAAACGGTACAGACGGCACAGATTGAGCTCGAGCTTCATGAATGGCTTTCCACATTTCTGCTAGGGCATAATCTCTCACACCTTTATCTATTCCCCTTACATCAACTCCAAGAATAATTTGCCCATCTCGAATAGTATATGTACCAACAGTCCCTACTACGTGTTCATCTTTATACTTTTCTGCAATATGTTGAATATTAAGCGCAATTCCGCAAGCCAATTCATGAGCGGCGGATGACGCATTATGTTCATAAAATTGAATACTATTATCAACAATTTCATGTGTCTCCATTTTTCTTAGTGTAATAGGAGAATCGGGAAATGGAGGATACGCAGTTTCATAGTCGGGATTCATTTCTTCAATATATTCATTAAGAAGTCTCATAAGACTATCAACGTGAGGTTGATCATTACCACTGACACGAATAATAGCTTGAGTATGACCGGGAATTTTATTCAATGCTTGATTTTCTATTGAAATATCTCCAATGGAGATAGAAATGCTTGAGTCATTAATGTCTTTCGTTAAGTCATGAAGGTAACCTACAATCTCACCTAGCGGAGGTAAGCCATCTGCACGAGCTCGTAAATGCATAGGCGTGGCACCTGAATGACCAGCAACTCCTTGTATATCTATTTGTACATAGTCTGAAAAGGGGTATTCGCTGGTGTCAGGTTCTAGTTCGTTTCCAACAGTTATTTCAAATCGTTGTGGTGCTGCTATCGCTTCTATGAGTCCAATGTCTGCATTTTCTGGAAGTTGACCAGTTTGGCTTACATGAAGTTCAATAACAGAATCAATTTCATTTGCATCAAAAAATGACTTCTTAACATCTTCAATATCTAATCCCATATCTACAATTGCTTGTCTCATGGCAATGCCTTCTGCATATGTAGAGTCTATGGTTTTATCACTCAGTCCATTAAACATTGAGTCGCTTCCAAATAAAGCTCTTTTGAATCTGGCAGATTCTTCATCGGTAACGCCTAGAATCCATATGGGCCTGTCATGATGAGCTTCAGATTCTTTAATTGCTTTGGCTACTGCTATGCCAGATAGAATTCCCGTAACACCATCAAACATATCTGCCTCTGGCACCGTGTCATAGTGAGACATGATAATTATTGGCTTAGCATCAGGATCTGATCCTTCAAGTTTTCCCACAATTCCAAGCGGATGAGAATCATCAACTTGCAATCCTACCTCTACCATCAAGTTTTGAACAAATTCCCGTCCTTCCATATCTTTTGAAGTAAGGGAAAGTCGTGAAGGTGCAAAGTGAGATAAATTTAGCATGTCGGGAAATGGATCGACTTCATGGCCGCCAATTTTTGCTAGTTCGACAAGCTGTTGATATATATCGATACCATGAATACGTTCGAGCACTTCTTGCATGGGTATCTCTCTCTGTGGTACTACTTCTTTCATATATTATTGATGGGGGTATTATACAATGAAATTGTTATGGGTTCTCATATACCTATAAAAATACATTTGTAATTGCATTCATCGTAATTATTATAGGTATTGGATATGATCATGCGAATAATGTTCTTACTCTTGAGCTAGATGACTGAGACACAGCTCCAGCCAATCTCATACTTGAAGGAATGATGAAGTAATCAGTAGCTATCAAATCGCACAAAGTGGCAGGTGTAGCCTCCGGGATTTTTCTGGAGATAATCTTGATGATAGTCTTCCGCTTTATAAAATGTATCAAAGGCTTCAAGAGAAGTAACCACTGGCTGTTGCCATCTTTTTGATTCGTTCACTTTTTGAATCATTTTTTCAGCTATTTTTTTCTCCTCGTCATTTTGATAAAAAATTGCAGATCTATACGAACTTCCTATATCGTTTCCCTGTCTATGGAGAGTGGTTGGGTCATGAATTCGGAAGTAGAAGTCTAAGAGTTTGTTAAAGTTTGTCTTATCTGCATCGTAAATTATTTCCATTGCTTCTGCATGCCCAGGATGGTTTTCATAGGTTGGATCAGTATTTTTTCCACCAGTATAGCCGACATGGGTATCTATAATTCCTGGTTGTTTCCGAAACAGCTCTTCCATTCCCCAGAAACATCCACCCGCAAGATATGCTTTTTTATGTTTCATCTTTGTCGGGGATAAATTGTAATGATACCGAATTCACACAATGCCTTGTATTTTTTTCTGTGAGATGTTCTCCAGTAAACACATGTCCTAAGTGACCATTACACTTGGCGCAAATAATCTCGGTCCTTTGTCCATCAGCGTCTGGCACATGCTTTACGGCACCTTCTACCTCATCGTCAAAGCTGGGCCATCCACAACCTGAGTCAAATTTATTAGATGATTTATAAAGTGGCGCATTGCAGCGCTTACACACATAGGTTCCTGCTTGTTTGAACTTGTCATATTTTCCAGAAAATGGAGCTTCAGTGCTTTTTCCTATTATCACGATTTCTTCTTCTGGGGTGAGTTTATTGTACTGAGACATGAGTATAGTTTATCATGAAGAAGATTGGGGTAAATGACCTCACTTTGTATGCTCGGATCAAAGCTTGATTGATCTATGTTTCCAATCACCAATTCATACAATTCTGCACGTAGGAGTGGGACAATAATTAGTTGAAGTTTATTTGAGATATTGGTACGATAAGGTATGAAATCAATCATTTTTTGGATCAAACAACATAAGTTTGTATCAGTTTTACTTGTCATCATAGCAGTGTTTCTTCTTCGAGATTCATCTATATTCAATAGCTATTCCTCGAGAAACATGATGTATGATTCGGACTTTGCGGGCATGCCGGCTTCGGGACGAACTGTTGGAAATATGGTGGGTGATACTTTTGGAATTTCCCCAAAGGTAATGATGAACGAGTCTGTAAGTCTCACTCAAACGGATAGAATGGTAGTGCAAAATTCATACCTTTCATTGGTTGTTGATAATGTTGAAACGTCTGCCAAAGCAATCATAGCAAATACACAATCACTGGGTGGTTTTATGGTCAACAGTTCCCTAAATAATCCAGCCGAAGGCGGCACCGCTCATGTTGAAGTACGTGTTCCGGTTGAAAAACTCGAGACTGCTCTTGAGGCGTTTCGGGGTTTGGCTGTGAAAGTGATCACGGAGAATCTTGAAGGACAGGATATCACCGATCAGTTTACCGATGTGAAAGCGAGGATGGCGACACTACAAAAAACCAAACTGAAGTTTGAGGAGATTCTTGATAAAGCAACAGCCGTACAAGATATTCTTGAGGTACAACGTGAGCTTATATCCATACAGTCGCAAATAGATTCATTGCAGGGTCAAGAAACATATATATTGAACACGAGCAAAACGGTGAAACTGAGTATCTATCTTTCGACAGATGAGCTTTCTCTTCCCTATAGTCCTAGTGAGTCATGGAGACCACAAGTTATTTTGAAAGAAGCGGTTAGATCATTACAACTTACCGTTCGAGCAATTGCAAATCTTGTAATATGGCTCCTTGTGTACGCGGTCGTTTGGATCCCCGTGCTTGTCATAATTTTTTTTATTCGACGCAGGAATCGTTCAAAAATGAAAGTGTAGCTATAAATAAAAAAGTTGACCTTAATTTGGGGTGACCGACGGGATTCGAACCCGCGACAGCCTGCTCCACAAGCAGGTGCTCTACCAACTGAGCTACGGCCACCAATTAGATCATCCTAATATATCCATCTTTTATCATTTTTTCAATATAATCTCTTCGTTTAAGCCTTTTTAATCTGTATTCGATGTTCTTGGCTTGTGTTATCGACTGGTACTTTTGACTTATTTTCAAATCCCATGGTCTTCCATTCTTAGTCGATGCCACATAACCTTTGTTATGCTTCTCTAATCTATTTTCTGTATTAATAGTGCTCCCTATATAATAGCTACCAGTCTTTATACTTTGTAGTATATATACATAACACATTCATTTATTATATCGTATCTCATGATCGGAACTAGATCTCAAGCTACGGCCACTCCGACGCAAGGTCGGAGTCCGATCTCCCGATAAGAGTAGTCGGGACGTCGGACCAAGCAAAGCATATTATAGCAAAAAAGAAGAGTTTAGGAGTATAGAACTTCCTGCCAGTGTGGATCTACTTCAACGGTCACGTCCAGAAAGACTTTTTTATTGATCGCAAGAGCGATTTCTTTTCGTGCATAGCTTCCGAGCTCCTTGATCTTGCGACCTGCTACGCCGATGAGCATTTTTTTATGACGATCATTTGTCGTAAGAATTCGAGCTTTAATGTACGTGAGGTTATTTTTTCTTTCAGCAATTTTATCTACGACTACCGTTGTCGAATAGGGGATCTCTTCTCCCATCATGATAAACACTTTTTCACGGATAAGTTCGGCAATAAATGTCTTACTATCCATATTCAGCAAAGGATATACATGATCCGGATCAACCATTGACACTTCTTTTTCTTCAGAGAGAATTTCAAAAAGTCGATCGAGTAAATCTTCAAATCCATGACTTTTTAGTGCAGATATATGAAATGTTTCTTCAAATTCATCCTCAAGAAACATGTATTGGGGAAGGTATGTTTGTTTTTTATCATTTTTATTCACCACAAGAATCACCGGAGCTTTGATTTTGCGTGCAATTCCCAAGACGCGTGCTTCTTCAAAGTCTCGTTTTCGCGTGGGATCTATAAAATAGAGTACTGCATCGAATTCTTTGTTTACTGATTCAAGCGTTGTACGATTGATTTTTTGAGCAAGTGAATCCTTCGTTTTATCAAAGATTCCCGGGGTGTCAGTGAAAATGATTCTTCCTCGTTCGTCAGAATAGAGTCCTTGAATAGGGAAGCGGGTCGTCTGCGGTTTTGGTGAGGTGATCGCTACTTTTTGGCCGATAACATTGTTTACAAATGTGGATTTTCCGACATTTGGACGACCAAGTAAGAGCACAATGCCTTCTTTCATATGTGTATTTTAGCATATAAAGCTTTGTGATATAGTGAATATAGATGTATATTATAAAATAATATTAATCTTTGTTAGATATGAAAAGTAAACTTAAATATAAAGCAATCCAGTTAAGAAAGGATGGAATGCCGTACAGTGAAATTGGAGAGCTTGTTCATGTATCGAAGGCTTCATTGTCGCTCTGGTTGAGAGATATTCCATTGACAAGTCAACAAAAGGAACGATTAGTTCAAAAACGATTACAGTTTGCAAATAAGGGAGCTCAATTAAGAAAGCAAAAGAGAATTCAAAACACGAAGGCGATCGTAAATAAAACTAAACAAGATATTGGAAAAATGAATTTGCGAGAACTACTTCTTATAGGTATATCCTTATACTGGGCAGAAGGGGCGAAGCAAAAAGAAACAAACGTATCTCAAAAAGTAGCTTTTTCAAATTCTGACGCACCGATGATCAAGATTTTTTTGCTGTGGCTTGATACAATATGCAACGTATCTTTACAAAAAGTCAAACTTGAATTATACATTCATGAAAGTGCTGATATAAAAAAAGCCATTGATTATTGGAGGGATAAGTTGAAGGTGGATCAAAGCACATATATAGCAACGAGACTTAAGAAACATAGTATCTCTTCTAATAGAAAGAATGCTGGAGAGTCATATCATGGACTTATGAGAGTCACCGTACCGAAAAGTACAAATTTGAATAGGAAAATTCTTGGGTGGGTTCAAGGTATAATAGAAGCATGGGGAGTGGTGTAATGGCAACACGTCTGCCTTTGGAGCAGAAGACTCTAGGTTCGAGCCCTAGCTCCCCAGCCAGTAAGAAGTGGAAAGAGATCGGGAGGTAGCGCTTTCCGCGCCCGCCTCCGCGGAAAGCGCGTCAAATCCGCCTTTTTTGAAACTTGCGGACAGCCGCCGATTCTTTAAAAAGAAGTTCGAGCCGACAGTTTTTGCCATGATTGATAAATCATGGCAACTATTTTTTGCGCGCGCGATTTTGTGCGCTGATAGCGCACTATTTACGAATTCTTGGAAAGGTTCGAGCCACTCAACACCGTTTTGAGAAATTTCCTTGATTTTGGAGTTGAGAAGCGATTTTGTTTCGACCAATTCATTCTTTTTCTTTTGATAATCTTCGGGAGAAATAACCTTATCTAAGTAGCCCTCAAGCAAACGGTCTGTCTTTTCTTCTGTTTCTTTGAGTTGAAATTGATAGGTTGAAACAATACCTATTGATTTCTCTTTTTCCTCATTTGCGTCTTTACCCGCCCATTCAAGAAACTTTTTGGCGGCGTGCGGCGGCAAAGAAGCTCGCAAAACAAGTTCCTTTAGTTGTTTTTCTATTCCATCCTTATCAATATATTTTTGCGAGCAATTACCCATTTTCTTGGAGCAGCGATAGTAGATATACTCGACTTTTCTATTTGTCCGCCTGTAATACTTGGTGTGCTTTTCGGCGGTGATTGCGCTGCCGCATTCGCCGCACTTGACCAAACCTAAAAATTCAAAAAGATGTTTGTTATTTTTAACCTTGCGACTTTTAAGTTTGACTACTTCCTGACACTTATCAAAAAGTTTCTTGCTAATTAAAGGCGGATGTTTTCCTTCATAGAGTTCGCCGCAAAATCTCATTACTCCGTAGTAAAAGGGGTCGGTCAAAATTCTCTTAACTTTATCAAGATGAAGTTCATGACCGGATTTGTTGAAAATTTTATTCTGGTTGAAAAATTTACGGACGTTAGCGTATCCGTAGCCGCCGGTAGCAAAAAGCTGAAAAGCTTTTTGCACATACTTGGCTCGTTTCTCGTCAACCTCTATTCTCTTGTTGACGTTTAAGTAACCAAACTGCGCTTGGTTCGGCCACTCACCGCGGCGGAGTTTTTGTCTGTTTCCTCTTTTTACATTTTCGGAAAGATTATCCACATAATACTTGCTCTGGCCAAAAGCAATATTAAGCATGAATTTCCCTTGTGGGGTATTTTCAAACCAAAAAGACGAAAATTTTAGATCAAGCAATTTTCCTGTATCCAGTAAATAGATAATCTTTCCGCCGTCAACAGAATTGCGAGCCAAGCGGTCTGGGTGCCACGACAAAATTCCATCAGCTTTTCCGTCCTCAATTTCTTTTAGGACTTCCGCAAATTTTTCCCGCCCTGGTTCCTTGGCGGTCTTACTCTTGGTAATGAAAGAAACAATCTTTAATCCTTCTTTTGCGGCGTGCTCTTCAAGCTCTGCAACTTGAGCCTCAATAGACAAAATTTGTCTATCTGGTTCGTCTGTGGATTTTCTGCAGTATGCAATGTATTTAATTATGGTTATGTTATTTTTATCTTACCTTTAAAAGTTCTTTAAGCGAACGATGGTGAGCGGGGCTTCTTTTCAAGAAGCCCAATTTTTGCGTTTTTTTCTTCCTTCTTTTACGGCGGCTGTCCGCAAGTTTCAAAAAAGGCGGATTTGACGCGCTTTCCGCGGAGGCGGGCGCGGAAAGCGCTACCTCCCGACCTCTTTCCACTTCTTACTGGCTGCCCGTTTATCGAAAATGTCGAACTTCATTTGATTAGCTCCAGCGCGGCGCCCCCACCCGCCGCGCCTCCGAAACTGTCGGCTCGAACAATCCCGATGAAATCAGGATCAAAAGAAAAAACGCAAAAATTTTAAAGAACTTTTATTAACTTAAATGGCGCAACCAGTGGACTCAACAAGAAATCGCTTTCTGTTGTCCGATTGCGCCATTAAAAAAGACATTTCCTGTTGAGTCCGTTATTACTATAGAAAATGCTTTGGAATAGCAAGCAGAAAATGTATAATTCATAATATGAACACTTTAGAAGCCTTAGAGAAGGGAATGTCTACTTATTGTGAAAGCGGTGTAGGTCTATTTTATACTCAACCAATAAATACAATTTCAAATATTACACTACTTATTTCAGCTTATTTTGCATTTAGACTTATCAGGACTAATCATGTCAATAACAAAACCATAAAAATATTGCCATTTATTCTCGCGGTTACCGGAATTGGTAGCATGCTCTGGCATGGCATGCCAAGCCTTCTTACAAATTTTGCAGATACTTTGCCGCTCTCCGCGTTTGTGCTTGTATCACTTTTTTTTCTTCTCGACAAACTTTTGAACAAAAGAGGGTTGGTGTGGAAAATACTCCTTGCATTTATTCTGGTAGAAACTCCGTTTATATTCCATATACTTCCTTCGCTTAATGGTTTTGTCCCTTATCTGATCGTATTTGTTTTTGGGGTGTTCCTGTCTTATGGTTTGGTGAAGAAATATAAAATCCTAACTTCTCACCTGGTAACTATCATTGCTCTGTTCGCAATGGCCTTCTTTTTTAGAACTATTGATCATACAGTTTGTGCAGTCTTTTCGGCAGGTACCCACTTTATTTGGCATACATTAAACGCACTGGTGTTTTATTTACTGATACGGGTTTTCATTTTGATGGATTTGAAAACACTTTCTTTAAAAAGAGAACAATAAAAACATGCTATCCAACAAACTTAAACATCTTTTTCTTTTATCACTGATACTTATCTACGCTCACGGTGTTGAGGAAATTATTAATAATTTTCAATATTCAGATTCATTTATGGTTTACGGCGCAAATTTGTTTAATACAACGCCAGAAATTTTTTACTGGGTTTCTCATCTAATATCGTGGCCTTCCTTACCTATACTATTTTTGCTGTTTCGCAAAAACCGCTTAGGGTTATTCCTAATGACTTTATACGGTTTTGTGTTTTTTA
>PFSC01000021.1:0-628 GCA_002788865.1 Candidatus Roizmanbacteria bacterium CG_4_9_14_0_2_um_filter_39_13 | reverse complement strand
TCCTGTTCTTCTCTTTTATCAAATGACGATGTTCTCTTTTACGAACTTTGTCAACCGCCACATTCAGATGCTTCGTCACATGAAATTTGTCGTAAACAGTATCTGCTTGAGGTACATACCGAGAAACACCCGTTATGTATGCTCTCCAAAAATCCGTACATACCGCTTTAACCTGGCCTCGCTGGTTCACCGTAAGTCCTTCCCAGAGTCTATTTACTGCAGTTTCATCTCTGTCGATTGCAACATCTATTACGCGTTTCCCTTCAATGTCTGTCATCACCGTCACATAACTATGTCCTGAAAGGAAATTCTTCTCATCCATCCCAATAGAATGAATGGTCTCTTCTTTCCGTCGGGAAAGTCCCCGACTTACACCGCGCTCCATGATCTGATTTATCTCATCCCAACTGACTCTCAATATCTTTGCTGTCTGACTCCGATTTGCACTACATCTCAGCATTTGTATCGCAAGTCTCTCAAATAGTTGAGTAAATCTGGTCATCTCATCTGCCCATGTTACGTGAACAGATAATACGCCATGTTCAGAACATTTGATACGTGGAATGCAACAATGTATATAGGTCATCATCTGACAGGTGTCTAAATGACGCCATATCCTTTCTTCCCG
>PFSC01000008.1 GCA_002788865.1 Candidatus Roizmanbacteria bacterium CG_4_9_14_0_2_um_filter_39_13 | reverse complement strand
TTGAATTTAAAAAACCTTATGAAGTCTTTGAAGAACTTATTAACAGTTAGTGTTGCGTTAGAAACTTGAATCCAACTTATGCCAAACAAAATACAGTTTACACAAGAAGGCTTTGATAATCTCAAATTAGAACATGATGATTTGATCGGCCCTCGTCGTGCAAAAGCAGTCGACCGACTCGCCAAAGCTCGTGCTATGGGCGATTTGTCCGAAAATAGTGAATATCAGGCTGCAAAAGAGGAAATCGCATTCGTTGAAGGACGTATTCAAGAGATAGAAGAACTCATCAAAAAAGCTGAAATCATAACTTCAACTACTTCAAACAGCATCACAGTTGGCACAAATGTGATAGTAGAAAAAGATGGCAAAGAAGAATCCTACTCAATCGTTGGTGAATTTGAGGCAAATCCCCTCAACAACAAGCTCTCCTCTACCTCTCCCATAGGAAAAGCATTCCTCGGGAAAAAAGAAGGAGACATCGTCATCGTTGAAGTACCTGCAGGAAAACTCAAATACAAAATCCTCAAAATAAAAAAATAACGCATATTGCGTTATTATTGCGATTCTTCATTGCTATAATACTTATATGGACAAGACAACAAGCGACCTTATCGGTCAAAGAAAACAAAGAATAGAAAACATGAAAAAGCTCCGAGCGCTTGGAATAAATCCATACCCATCCTTTGCAAAAAAAGATCTTCTCAATAAGGAAATAAATGACAATTTTGATGCTCATTCGGGAAAAAAACACAGCCTTGCAGGAAGACTTGTCTCAAAGCGTGAGCATGGAAAACTCATCTTTGGCGACCTTCAGGATGAATCAGGAACAATTCAAATTGCCATAAAAAAGGATGAACTTCAAAATGATTTGAAAATGTCAGAGCTTGGATGGAATGAACTGAAACTTATTGATATCGGAGATTTTCTTCAGGTTTCAGGGAAAATTGACAAAACTAAACAAGGGCAGATAACGATCTTCGCAAGCATCATCAAACTTCTTGCAAAAAGTATCCGCCCAATGCCCAATAGTCTGGATGACAAAGAACAACAATTTCGCAGACGATATGTCGATCTTGAAATAAACTCTGAGAAAAAAGAGCTCTTCAAAAGAAAGGCACAATTTTTCAAAGCAAATCGAGAATTTTTGCAGAGTCGTGGGTTTATCGAAGTTGAGACGCCAGTCATGGAACATGTGACGGGAGGCGCAGATGCTGCTCCCTTTACCACCCATCACAATGCACTCGATCAAGATTTTTATCTGAGGATTTCTACCGAACTCTATCAAAAAAGACTCATTGGTGCTGGATTTTACAAAATATTTACGATTGGACCAAACTTCCGAAATGAAGGACTCTCAGATGAGCATCTTCAGGAATACTACCAAGTTGAGTGGTACTGGGCGTATGCAAACTATCAAGACAATATGAAAATGCTTGTCGAGATGTTCCGACATATTGGAAATGTTGTATATGATAAAACAAAATTTACGACACGAGGTCATACCTTTGATCTTGCAGACGATTGGAAAGAGGTTGACTATGCAGGATCAATAAAAGAACGATTTGGTATTGATATCTTTTCCTCAACAGATGATGAAATGCTTGTGGCATTGAAAAAAGAAAATGTCGAACTAACGGGTGCGATCAACCGCAATCGACTCATCGATAATTTATGGAAAGTCATTCGCAAAGATATTTCAGGACCGGCATTTCTCATCAATGAACCCGCATTCATGTCTCCGCTTGCAAAAGTAAAAGACGACGATGCACGAATCACCGAACGGTTTCATATAATCCTTGCTGGATCAGAACTTGGGAATGGCTATACCGAAATCAACGATCCTGAATATCAACTCAATCAATTCTTAGATCAACAAAAAATGAGAGAGCACGGGGACGATGAAGCCCAGATGCTTGATATCGACTATGTCGAGATGCTTGAATATGGCATGCCACCAGTGAGTGGATACGGACATAGTGAACGGATATTCTGGTTTTTGGAAGATGTCACAGCGCGCGAAGGGACACTATTCCCCCAAATGAGGCGAGAAATTGATGCACTTACCAAAGAAATTTATCCTCAGATTTCATTTCAAACGGCTCCAACTCAAAAGCCAAATTCTGAACCAAAAAAAGACTCTGATCTCTCCAGTCTTCCCTCTCAAAAAGAAGCACAAGAACTTTTGGAAAAACATGTTCAAGAGCCGTACCAACGACTGCACGCTAAAATGGTGGCACTTGCTATGAAAGCCTATGCAAAAGAATTCGGTGGGAATAAGGAACTTTGGTACCTTACTGGACTTCTCCATGATCTGGATTATGACAAGCATCCTGACGAACATCCAAATGAATCGCTCAAGTGGTTTGCAGAATGGAAATATCCACGTGAGCTTATTGAAGCAGTTTCGGCTCATGCATTCGGATCAAAGAGGACAGATACCCCACCAAAATCGAGGATCGATTTTGCTCTCATTGCATGTGATGAACTTTCGGGACTTTTGTATGCGTATAGTCTCATGAGACCGACCGGATTTGACGGCATGGAAGCAAAGTCAGTCATGAAGAAATTCAAAGACAAGGCATTTGCCGCAAAGATTGATCGAGAAGAAATCAAAATGGGAGTCGATGGATTGAATCTTGACCTGGGTGACCACATGAGCACACTCATTGCGGTGTTTCAAGATATAGAAGAATTGAAGAAATAATTTTCTGTCATCCTGAACTCGATTCAGGATCCAGTATTATTTTATAATTTCTTGATATAAATCAATCCACTGAGGATTTTTTTCTTCAATAAGATCAAGCTTCCACTTTCGCTTCCAAACCTTTAATTACTTCTCTCTCTTAATAGCATCTTCTATAGAACTATATGTTTCATAATAAACACGAATCGATACATTATATTGAGATGTAAACCCGTCAGCAACTTTTTCTTTATGTTGCCAGACTCTTCTAACAAGATTTGACGTAACCCCAATATAAAGAGTCCCATTTCGTTTACTTGCTAAAATGTAGATAAAATAGTTCTTTGACATTTTCTGGATCCCGCATCAAGTGCGGGATGACAATTTTCCTAAATTTCCAAGTACATCTCAATCATATCTAAGTATGTGCCCCTATAGAGCACTCCCTTTGGCAATCTTCCGCATTCTAGAAATCCCATTTTTTTATACAGATTTTGAGCCGTGTTGTTACTGCCATACACGGTCAAGCGAATGATTCTTAATCCCTGCATATGCTTCTTTGCTTGATCGATAACTGTTCTCATAAGTTTTTCACCGATCCAATCACCCCGATACTCGGCGGACACAGCCATTCCAAAATTCCCGGTATGCAGTCCACGACGCTTATCGACTAGGTTTCTTTCTATGGAAGAATTTCCAATGATCTTGTCATGGTGCGTTGCAACTATCGGGGTCACATCTCCTTTCTCAAGTTTTTCAATTTGAGCTTGTAAATATTCTTTCTCTTCGATTAAAGGTACTGTTTCTCCGGAAAAACGAATAAAGGTATCCTCTTTTGAGAGTTCGTTAACATATCGAAACAACTCCTCGGCATCATTTTCGTGGATATATCTCAGAATAATGTTCTTTCCCGATTTTGAGATGAAATCTTCAATTTTTGTTCCTGATGTAGGCATATTTACAAAAAATTAGTAATTTTCGAAAAATATATATTGCTTTTTTGAAAAAAGTATGACTATAATTGTCAAATGGCAAAATTCAAATCTCTGCTCCTTTGTCCACCTACCTTTTATGATATCAGATATGAAATAAATCCTTGGATGAGTAAAGATAACCCCATTGATAAAGCAAAAGCCCTTGAACAGTGTGGAACACTCAAATATGCATACGATGCACTTGGAGTAAGGTATGCCGAGATCCCCGCAGAACCCGAGCTTCCCGACCAAGTCTTTACTACAGACACTGGACATATCGAAAAAAATATCTTTATTAAGGCTCAGTTCAAATACAAAGAAAGACGAAAAGAAGTTGCATGCGTAGATCGTTTTCTTGCTGAGAAAGAGTATGCAATCTGTGAATTTCCAGAGGATATTTTTTTTGAAGGCGGTGACTTTGTCAAACTTGAAGATCGATATTTTTTTGGCTGGGGAAAGCGTTCTTCAAAAAATGCAGCCTCGCACCTCAACTCATTTCTTGATACAGAAGTCATATCGATTGAACTTATCGACGACTTTTATTATCATCTTGATACATGTTTTGCGCCTATAAACGAAGATGTGGCTTTGGCAAATTTTGGAGCATTCACTCAAGAAGGTGTGAATACAATCAAAAAACATTTCAAACAGATTATTCAAACTACAGATGAAGATAATAAAATGTTTGCATGTAATATGGTGACTATCGAAGGAAAGGCAATTTTGACCCAAGGGATTTCTGACGAACTAAAAGACCAACTTCGTCCCCACGTGGATCTGATTTCAACAGTTCCCATGAGCGAATATATCAAAGGTGGAGGAAGCGTACACTGTGTAAGTCTGGAGTTATTTGATTAATAAGTTTGAAATTTGATATTTGAATTTTGACATTTTTTATGTTGTATACTATAATTATTCATGGAAATACACGATACTCTTCAAAAACTTCCTGAACTTCATGCACACATCGGTTCTTCTATTGCACCACACGTTTACTGGCATATCGCAAACTCCGAAGGATACAAACTCCCAAAAAGAGATTATCACGAATTTGTAGACCATATTGTGCTTTCGCCAGATCGAAAAATGACTTTGAAAGAATACCTTGACACGATCTATCACCCTATTCTTGACAAGCTTTCAGCAGGAGCACTCGCTCTTGAAAAAGGAGTGTATGAGACTTTCAGCGGAGCGTATCGATCAAATCACATCACGCTTTATGAACTTCGAGGAAACCCAATGAAGCACAACCGTGAAGGAGAAGTAGATCTTGATCATGCCATTATGGCCATGCTTCGAGGTATGGAACGAGCGCTTCTTGAATACCCCAAACTTCGTGCAGGAATCATTTTTTGTCTGGATCGACAATTTACGTTTACACAAAACCAAATCATTGTAGAAAAAGCGATCAAGTATCGAAATCGAGGTATTGTCGGAATAGATTTCTCAAATTACAACAAGACTGGATTTCATTTCAAAGACTATATTGGACTTGTGCAAAGAGCAAGGGACAATGGCCTCAAAATTACGGCACATTCGGGAGAGACCGATGACACAAACGACATGTGGGAATGTATTGATACGATAAATCCTGACCGTATCGGACACGGCATCAAGGCAGCATACGACACAAAGCTCATGCATGAGCTTGCCACTAGAAAAATAACTCTTGAAGTTTGCCCCTTAAGCAATCTCATGACAAAAGCAGTGAAAGATGATGCTGAAATGACAAAAGTGCTCCAACTTCTTTTTGAGAATAATGTTCAATTCTCTATAAATACCGATTGGCCAGAAACCATAAAAGATGGACATCTTCGGGAGCAATATACGTATATACTCGATCGAAAAATGCTTTCACCAAAACAAATTGAACAAATCATACATTGGGGGTTTGATGCGACATTTATCCCTATGAAAGAAAAAGAAAGTAATTTATATTTATAATATTACCATTGTCATCCTGAACTCGATTCAGGATCCAGTTAGTTATTACTGGATTCCGGATCAAGTCCGGAATGACAAAAGAAAAAACTATGAATCAATCAAATAAAATTATCGCCCAAGGAATCACCTATGACGATGTTCTTCTCATTCCTGGATATAGCAGCTTCAAACGGCAAGAAATCACTCTAAAATCCAACCTCACAAAATCAATTGTTTTGGAGTCACCCTTTGTATCTGCACCAATGGACACCGTGACAGAATCAGAGCTTGCAATAGCTATCGCACGTGAGGGAGGGATCGGTATCATCCATCGGAATCTCACAATTCAAGAACAAGCAGATAATGTTGATAAAGTGAAAAAGGCTAATCTTCTTGTTGGGGCGGCAGTCGGAGCAAGTCAAGGCTCGATCGACCGAGCTCAAGCACTTGTGAATGCAAAGGTAGATGTTCTCATTGTCGATTCTGCACATGGATACGCAGACACCATCATCGATGCTATCAAAAAGCTCAAAGCGACATTTCCAACCTTACAAATAATCGGTGGAAATGTCGCAACGTATGACGGCGCTCAAGCGCTCATCGAAGCAGGCGTTGACGGTCTACGTGTCGGAATGGGTCCAGGAGCAATTTGTACCACTCGAATCATTTCAGGGATGGGTGTACCACAAATCACCGCTATCATTGAAACCTCACGTGCAGCAAAAGAGGCTGGCATTCCGATCATTGCAGATGGTGGTATCAGCTATTCAGGAGACATGGTCAAAGCATTTGCTGCTGGCGCAAGTACCGTTATGATGGGGAGTATGTTTGCATCATGTCAAGAAGCACCTGGTGCGCATGTTGAGCTTCATCCAGAGAAGGTACCTTCTCGTTTTAAAAGCATTCTCAAAACCAATCAGGAATCATACACCTTTAAGTCATATCGAGGAATGGGGTCCATCAGCGCCATGCAAAAAGGTACTGAGATCAAATCCGAAGATGAATTTCATGGAAAAAGCTATAATGACCGTGTGCTTGTGGCCGAAGGAGTTGAGGGACTCGTCCCTGTAAATGGACCAGTCAAATCTGTGACAGATCAGATGATTGGAGGAATTAGATCAGGAATGTATTATGTCGGGACAAAGAACATCGCTGAACTTCAAGAGAAAGGGGAATTCATCCAGATCACACAGGCATCCCTCTCCGAAAGCCATCCTCATGATATTCTTGTTACCAATGGGGGAGGGAATTATTCATAAAATCAAGTGAGCAATGAATCAAGTGATCAATAATCCATACAAAGAAAAACTAAAAAGGTTAATGGATGATTATGTACAGCTTGCATATGAGATATCGAAAAATTTCCCAAAGTCGGAAATATATGGAGTTACATCACAGTATCGTAGATCAACAATGTCAATCATCTTGAATTACATTGAGGGTTTTGCTCGAAGAAAAAAACCAGTTCAATTAAATTTTTTTGAAATATCTTACGGGTCACTATCAGAATCAAAATATCTTTTATCTTTCGTGTATAAACAAAACTGGATAGATGAGGTGGTTTTTCTAAAAGGCAAAAAGTATACAAACGAAATAGGAGCCATGCTTTGGAGAGAAATTACAAATCTTGACTCAAAAATTAATAGTTGATCTCTTGCTCACTTGCTCACTTGATCACTTGTTTTTATGATAATAATCATCGATTTTGGCTCCCAAACAACTCATCTTATTTCTCGCAGACTTCGCGAGATTTCTATTGATACAATGATAGTCGAACCGGAAGAGTTTTTTGAAAAAACACAAAATAATACTATCAATGGAGTGATACTTTCCGGAGGTCCTGGTGATGTGTATAAATCTGATGCTTTGACCATCGATGCAAAACTCTTTGAGATGAATATTCCTGTTCTTGGAATTTGTTATGGCGAACAAGTTATTGCAGAAATTCTTGGAGGATCAGTAAAGCCAGGAACAAAAAAAGAGTATGGTCCTGCAGAACTCAAAATTATTAAGTCATCTCCCCTCTTTAATTTTTGTCATCCTGAGCAACGCGAAGGATCCATTGAATCTATGGATTCTTCGGCTTCGCCTCAAAATGACAATGCTACCCAACCATCGTCCACCGTCGAAATTCCAAAATCTATTTCCGTCTGGATGAACCATGGTGATGAAGTTGAAAAAGTTCCAAATGGTTTTACTGCTATTGGAGTGACCGACACTATTCCTTTTGCAGCAATCGCCGATGAAGAACGCAAAATCTATGGAATTCAATTTCACCCTGAAGTTGTACATACCCAGTTTGGACTCCAGATTTTGAAAAATTTTGCAGTCATCTGCGGACTTGAACCAAAGGACCAGCCAATTACAAAAGAATTTATCGAAAAGCAAATTCTTGATATCAAAGATTCTGTAGGAGGCCACAATGTCATTGGAGCACTATCTGGGGGAGTCGACTCATCGATCGCATGTCTTATGGTACACCGTGCGATTGGAGATCAGTTCACCGCAGTGTATATCGACTCTGGCCTTATGCGAACTGGAGAAACAGAAGAGCTAAAAAAGGTATTTTCTGACACATATAAAATGAAGGTTCTCATCGTGGATGCACAAAAAGAATTTATCGATAATCTGAAAGGTATCACCTATCCAGAACAAAAACGAAAAATCATTGGCAAGACATTTATCGATGTGCTTGAACGAGAAGCTGAGAAATTCAACGCTACATTTCTCGTCCAAGGTACCATATACCCAGATGTTATCGAAAGCGCAGGATCCAAGCATGCCAAGAATATCAAAAGTCATCATAATGTCGGCGGTCTCCCAAAAGATATGAAAGTTATGCTTCTTGAACCTTTGAGAAATTTTTATAAGGACGAGGTCCGCACGATAGGAACTCTTTTGAAACTTCCCAAGTCTGTCACTCACAGACATCCATTTCCCGGTCCAGGACTTGCGATTCGTATCATTGGTGAAGTGACTGAAGAAAAGCTTTCGATTGTTAGAAGAGTAGACAAAATCGTCCGCGATGAGATATCCGCCGCTGGACTTGATGATACTCTCTGGCAAGTATTTGCAGTCTTCACGGGGATCAAAACAACAGGAGTACGTGGTGACAATCGAGCATACGGCGAGACAATTGCAATTCGTGCGGTTGAATCTCTTGACGTAATGTCAAGTAATTTTGCTAAGCTGAATTGGGACCTCCTAGAAAAAATATCTGTTAGAATAGTAACCGAAGTTACTGAAGCAAACAGAGTCGTGTATGACATCACGAACAAACCCCCGGGAACTGTTGAGTGGGAATAACTTTTTATATTCTATCAATGTATCAAGAAAATCCAGCTAATATTTCTACCCCTGCTGAAGAGGCTTTGACTAGCCAAACTGAAAGATTCAAATTAGCACTAAGACCGCGATCTCCAGAATATATACAATATTTAACAGATATATATAGAGTGCACTTGGAACAAGAAAGATCACTGCTTGCTCAAAGAGATATAGAAGATTTGAAAGCTACAGGACAATTTCCCCGTGATTCTACACCATTTGACGTTGTAAGCAATCCAGTACTGCAAAATATTGAACATATTGTTTATGGGCAAGTTGAAAGACATATATATTTGGAAGTACTAACTCACCAAACAGTTCTTGACACGTTTAGACAAAATCAAGCTCGTACTTGGGAACCCTTATCCCCAAAAGAAATTCCAGTATTAGATAGCTGCCTTGAAGAAAGAGAGGCGGTAACTTATGAAGATTTTGTATTAAGTATTGGTGAGGGGGAACCATCTGAATCAAGTGCTCAAACAGTTCTCGGAACAGGACTTGTTGTTAAAGGAACTACAGAAACGGTTTGTTTTCCAATATGTGGTTCATCTATGTCTGCCTTAAACTCTGCAAATGGTTCTGAAAACTTAGGCTTATCTGGCGCTATGAGCTTTGTTCCAATAGATGCTGAGTGGGGAAATCCTCATAAGCAAGCACTTATGTTGAATGAAAGTCATAGATTACTAAGAGTTGACCCATTTCTTACAAATCACGAAGAAGCAGAATATCTCATCAATCGAGCAACAGGACTGATGGGTATTACGCTAAAAGCTGATCCAGCAGATGCACTTACTCGAGTTGAAACCATTCTTAATGAAGTGGAGTATCTTGATGGCGATCATAAGCTACTGTGTAGAGTGTATGATCCACGCTCAATGCAACGAATGGTTAAGACTGTATTCGCATTACGAGATAGCAGATATGGTGACAAAGTAGTGATAGTTGGAGGAAAAGTTACAAATCGTTCTCAAGCACTAGCGTTAGTCAAGGCTGGCGCTCATGCGGTTGACATAGGCGTTGGAGAAGGAGAAATATGTGATACACCAGGGGTAACATCTGCTACGGGTAATAATCTTCTTACAGCATATCAAATTGCGAGAGAAGGACTTCAAATACCATTGATCTGTGACGGAGGAACTGGAAGACAGATTCCGATAGCAATAGCTATAGGGGCCTCAGTCGCAATGAAATCTCGCGCACTGTCAGGTGGCACCTATGAGCATAATCCAACAGGATGGGTATATTCTAATGGTGTCGATGGCCGTGGATTTAAAAGATACTTTGGAGAAGCGTCTGATGCAGAAAAATGGTATGGGAAGAAATTTGACCCAACAGGAAATGACGTCATGTTTCTTGAAGGATCAGTTGGAAGGGTTGAAATGGATTCGCGATATCCATCAATTACTAAGCGTCAGTTTAAAATGCTCGAAGGTCTCGCGACAGCATGCATTTTTCAACGAATAGCTTCTCTTGAGGAATTGCAACGAAATCCTCATCCTGATGTTTGGAAATATACTTCACATGCTGCAATGCGTGCAAGTGTTCATCATAACTGATATATTGAGCTCATGTCCAATATATCCTTCCACAAACTCTTCACAAAAGAATGGCATCTGAAAAAAAGACCATTTGTTCTCCATTACTATCTATTTCCATTTCCTCAATATTCCTTACTCCTATACCACACATCCTGTGGGACAAACTCATCCCCTTCTCGCATACAATACAAACAATAATCATGTGCAAGCACCAACTGAGCCAGCTCTACCATTCCTTCCGGAATTTCAGTATTTGTGAACGCTTCAAGCATCCCTTTTTTTGATAGGTGATATAAGGAATCTATGCCATAAAGCTCGAGAACTTTTGCCAATTGTCTTTCTGGGGTTTCTGGAATATGCGTTACTCCAAATTCCTCTATTATTTGCGGCAATCGATTATAAAATAATCCATCATAATCAAGTGCTATTCCTAAACCACATTCTTGAAGAACCTCTGGGCATCCGAGAGCAACATGAATCTTTATTGCTACGCCAAATCCCTTGGAAATACCGCGGATAAGATCTACTACGGGTTCTATTTGATTTCCACGAACAAGTGAATCATCTACAAGAACAATTTCCTTAATTCCATTCTGTATCATTTCTTCAAAAACTGTAGGGTCAAGAGCCATTTTTCTTTTAGCTTCTGCGCCATTTGTTCCTAGAGGTGCCATAAAAGATCTTATTTCAACTTTTTTTTGTAATAAAGGGCCTCCATCTTTCTGAGCACCATAGTTTTTAAGTTGTGCATCCTGTGCATACCCAGCTGCAAATGGATCTCCTCCACGGGGAATCCCGACAACAGCAATTCTTTCTTTTTCAGCATCAGTTTTATTTTTCAATAAGGGGTGTTCTTTCGCTAGTTTCCTTCCAAGCCTCACGCGAGTATCATTGAGGTTTTCTGGTCGTCCTAAATACATTGACTCTAAACTACAAAATGAAGGATCCAATGGTTCGATGAGATCTTCTTCAATAGTAATAACTCGATTAGGCGTAATGTGAACGAGTGTACCAGGAGGAATAGAAAGAGGGTACCCGGGACATATATTCTGTCTTGACTGTAGTGGAAAATCTTCTGATGCAATGATGGTAATACCATCTTGGTAATCGGCAAGATGCAATGGCCTATTTCCTCGTGGGTCACGAATGCCAAATACTCCTTCTTTTGATAGTATGGTTAAACTATATGAACCATTTACCAGCGGAAGTGCATTTCTAAGCTTATCTGCCATTGTTCTCCCTGGTGATTCTGCGATAAGCTGGGCAATATAAAGCGAATCACTTGCTCCCTCAGGCAACTGAACCTTTACCAGTGCTTTAATACTAGATAAGTCGACATTGCCATTGTGAGAAAGAATCAATTCTTGCTCCTGAAAATTCGCATCGATCCAAGTAGCCATTGCAGGTTGAATATTTGATTTCGATTCATCTCCCTCTGTGGTATACCTTGTATGCCCGAGTGCCATAGTTGCATCAATTTCTAACACATATTCGTTCACTAATTGTGGTGGTCCTACTTGTAAATAACGTTCAATTCCATTATCTGAACTCCACCACCCAACTCCATTGGAATGCTGACCCCTGTTTATTTGTGCATAATTAAACAAAGCCGCAATCTTTGGTGCATCTTTCTTTCTGGTAACCACTCCCGTAACACCACATTCACAATGAGGATGCTCATCCCATTCTGGAGATTGAAGTTCTAAATGAATGAAACGTTCTGACATATTAAGGTTTGTTATCCATGATGTAAGTACATTACCATTTTTATATCCACATTATCTCGTAATTACGTATTATATACTATTTATCACATAGAGTATAATTACCACATGTCCAATATTACGTATCACAAACTCTCATGGACTCAACTTCACCACGATTGTGTCGAGTTACATACAAAGAAATTAAAAGATATTGAAGTCGATGTGATTGTATCCATATCCCGTGGTGCAAACACCATTTCGCATGTATTTTCTGATCTTCTTGGCATGATTCCCATCTCGCATATAACCATATCATCCTATCAAGATATGAAAAAGCTCGAGAAACCAAAAATCTCTGAAGAACCAACTCGCGACTTTCATAACAAGAATATATTGATTATCGATGATGTTTCAGATTCTGGTGCAACATTTAAAGTAACTCTTGAATATTTCAAAAAGAAAAAACCAACTAAAATATATACACTCTCACCATATATAAAACCACAAACTACCTATAAACCAGACTTCTGGCTCAAGAGCATTGATGCATGGATAATTTTCCCCTATGACGTCCGTGAAACAATGGAAGGATTTGAAAAGATGTTCGGGAGTATAGAACGTGCCCGAAATATGATGCATGACGTTGGATTTGAAGAATGGGAAATTGAGGCGGTTCTTCCACAAGGAGATAATCCTTAATATGAAAAAATTGCTAATCGCAACCTCAAACCAATCCAAGAAAAAAGAGATCATCCATGGTCTTGCTCAACTTTCCAAAATTGGAGTTCAACTTCTTACCCTTGATGACCTTGAAATAATTGGAGAGCCGATTGAATCAGGCTCGACATTTGAGGAAAATGCAAAAATTAAAGCCAAGTTCTATGCTGATCAAGCCAAGATTCCAACTCTTGCCGATGATGGAGGACTCATGATCGACGCGCTCAATGGAGCGCCAGGGGTAATCTCTCGCAGATGGCCGGGGTATGAAGCGACAGATCGAGAACTTATCGACTATGCATTGGAAAAAATGAAACATATTCAAAAAGAAGAGCGAACTGCTCAATTGAAAACATGTGTGTGTTTTTTCAATCCAGTTTCAAAATATATATCATGTGTTGAGCAATCTATTGCGGGTAAAATGTCTGAAAAACCAATAACATATAATACCAATGGATATCCATTCCGAGCGCTCTTTATTGTTCAGGAATTTAATAAATTTTATGACGAACTAACGCAAGATGAACACCAACGCATAAATCATAGATTGAAAGCTATACAACAACTCATTCCAATTATTGAAAATAATATTTAGTATAATATACACATGGGAGTATATAATTTCTTCATATATTTTATTTTACCCGCTTTTGCGCTCTTTCTTATCTTCACCAACAAATATTATTACAGCGCAAAACAGTCGAAAAAAATGAGGTTTAATATGCGAGAAGATCTTTTTTTTGGAAATATTATTGCTCCGATTATTGGACTTCTCATCATTCTGGGAGTGTATATAGAAATTCTTGATTTTCAATATATTGGAAATATTCGCTGGGAACTTTTAAGCATACTTGCTATTAGCGTACTTGCATTTATTGTCGGTATCGGACTTGGAGGACATATTACGGCAATAAGTATTGAACGGGTTGTCCCAGCAATATTACGAAAGGGAGATTTTGAGAAAATTTTATATTTTTTCCATTGGCCGTTTGGACATATAGTTCCATTTGTCCCAGCGACCCTCATCTTATACTTACTTGTTTTGCTCGATCTTTTCAGAGGCAAGGTCGTCGAAATAGTACAGATTCAAATATTCATTTTGACTCTTTTTGGATTGCTTCTTGGAATTATTGGCTCGGGAACTTTTGTCATTACACATGTGACTCGCGTCATGTTTTATACCACGCTTGTGATATCGATAAGTATTTTTGCCGTGCTTGGTGCAGAATCAATCACTCTTCTTGACCATGGCGTTGCATACTTTTTTACTGTTATTTTTGTTACGGTTGCTTCAGCACTTGGAGTGTATCGATATATTCATCATATCTCGGGAAAAGCACATTTTTATATTCAGTCCAAATTTAAAAATGGAGATTTGATAAAGATAAATCTTGAAAATGATTCGTGAGTGTAAGGAATTTTAGCCCTATGTTACAATACTCGTATGCTTGATATCCAATACATCAGACAAAATACTCAAAAAGTCAAAGACGCTGCAAAGAATAAGAATCGCAAGGTTGATGTGGATCAAATACTGAAGTTGGATGCAAATAGAAGAGAAATCATAAGTGCCGTTCAGAAACTTCGAGAAGAGCGAAATGTCATCTCGAACAAGCGACCTCCATGCTCTGATGATATTGAGCGTGGGAAAAAAATAAAGAACGAGCTGAAAACTGTGGAAAAAAATCTAAAAGAAGTTGAGGATGAATTTAACAAGCTCATGTTGTATGTCCCCAACGTCCCTCTTGATGATGTACCAATAGGGAAGGATTCAACCTCAAATGTAGAGCTCAAGAAATGGGGAACTCCCACAGAATTTGATTTTGAACCAAAAGATCATATTGAGCTTGGAACAAATCTTGATATTTTTGATCTTGATCGCGGTTCAAAAATCTCTGGTTTTCGTGGATACTTCTTGAAAAATCAAGGCGCAATTCTTCACATGGCCATGATGTTTTACACCATGAAGAAACTTACCGAAAAAGGATTCACTCCATTTATTGCACCAACCGTCGTCAAAACATTCACACTTTTTGGATCTGGGCATTTCCCATGGGGGAGCGAGCAAGATGTTTACAGTCTCAATGATGAAGATTCGTATCTTGCTGGAACTGCAGAAATACCAGTAACCGCATATCATTCTGGAGAGACGCTGAATGAATCTGATCTTCCAAAAAAATACGTTGGATTTTCTCCATGTTATCGTCGTGAAGCAGGAGCATATGGCAAAGATACGAAGGGACTATACCGTGTCCATGAATTTTGGAAAATTGAGCAAGTTGTGATTGGAAAGAATGATCTCGATGAAGCAATACAAATTCATGAAGAACTTCAAAAAAATGCTGAAGAGATACTTCAAGAACTGAATCTTCCCTACCGTCAACTTCTTATGTGTACCGGAGAGATGGGCGAACCACAACACAAAAAATATGACATAGAGACATGGATGCCATCTCGAAACGCCTATGGCGAGACTCATTCAAACTCAATTATGGGAGAGTTTCAAGCAAGAAGACTCGAAATAAAGTACAAAACAAAAGATAATAAAGTGAATTATTGCTTTACCTACAATAATACTGCCATTGCTTCACCAAGAATCTTGATCGCAATTATCGAAAATTTCCAGCAAAAAGATGGAAGTATCAAAATTCCAGAAGTCCTTGTTCCATTTACTGGATTTGATGTGATCAAAAAATAATACTTCGTCATTCCCGACCCCGATCGGGAATCCAGACTGGATCCCCGCCTGCGCGAGGATGACAAGTTGAACTAATTATTAATTATATAAATCAATCAATATGTATCAAAAGTATCTCGCTGAGTATTTCGGCACTCTGACTCTTACTCTTGTTGTCATCTTGTCTCTTGCGGGAATTTTTCCAGTCTCAACACCAGTTCTTGCAGCGATAACTCTTGGACTCTTTGTCTACAGCGTTGGACATATTTCCGGGACACATTTAAATCCAGCAGTAACAATCGGCCTTTTGGCCATAAAGAAAATAAACTCAAGTGATGCGCTTTCTTATATTATGGTTCAGATATTTGGCGCAATTACCGCTCTCATCATCGGTATGTTTATGGGAATATCATATGAAATCGTTGCTGAAAATAATCTTATGATTGGAATCGCAGAAACAGCGGGAATGATCCTGTTCTCATTCGGGATCGCATCAGTCGTTTTTGGCAATGTTCACAAAGCAGTTTCAGGAGTTGTCATTGGAGGATCACTCTTCATGGGAATTGCTATTGCCGCACTTATGGGATCAAATGGTGTCCTCAATCCTGCAGTCGCGGTAGGTATCAAATCATTTAGCCTCATGTACATGCTTGGACCAATCGTTGGATCGGTGATTGGGATGAAGCTCTATGAGTTTATTCAATCAGGTCAACCTAAAACCGCAAAAAAGTAATCAGATATTCTCAGCGATTTTCTCACCCATTGCTGATGTTGAAAGGGGTTTTATCAAAGATATGTCTCTTGTTCCCAAACCACTTGACAAGACCGTATCAACTGCATCACGAATGACCTGAGCTTCAGGTAACATTTTAAAACTCAACTCAAGCATCATAGCTACAGAAAGAATAGTGCCAATGGGATTTGCGATATTTTTCCCTGCCGCTTTTGGATAAGACCCGTGAATTGGTTCATACAACGATGTCTTTTCACCAATTGAAGCTGATGGTAGCATGCCAATTGATCCGGTGATGACTGATGCCTCATCTGACAAAATATCTCCAAACATATTCTCAGTTAATATGACGTCAAATGCTCTTGGATTTTTTATAATTTGCATTGCAGCGTTATCAACAAACATATACTCAACCTCCACATCGGGGTAGTTTTTGGACAATTCCTGAATCGTTTCTCGCCACAATCTCGACGTCTCCAGAACGTTTGCCTTATCGACAAGACATACTTTTTTATTTCTTTTTTGAGAAAGTTCGAAAGCAACGTTTCCTACCCTTTGAATTTCTTCAATAGAGTATGACGACGTATCAAATGCTGTCCTACCGCCGTTTTCTCTTCCCCGTTTGCCAAAGTAAATGCCGCCAATAAGCTCTCGGATAACAATAAAATCAGCTCCCTCCACTCGCTCTTCTTTCAATGGTGATTTATGGAGAAGTGAATCAAATGTACGAATGGGTCTAATATTTGCATACAATCCAAGTTTTTTGCGCATTTTGAGAAGTCCTTGTTCGGGTCGTACTTTCAATGAGGGGTCATTGTCATATTTTGGATCTCCAATTGCGCCAAACAAGATCGCATCTGATTTCATGCACAATTCTTCAGTTTCTTTAGGAAATGGTTCTCCAACTGAATCAATTGCAACACCGCCTATGAGACCTCTATCACATGTAAATGAGTGATCAAATTTTCTCTCAACGGCACGAAGAACGGAAAGAGTAGCATCAATTATTTCTGGACCTACCCCATCGCCGGGTAATACAGCTATTGTTTTTATCATAATGACACAGTAATTATTAAAACCACCTCCCCTTGTACTATGCGCTCGCGCTTAGGTACAAAGGACTCCTCCTTGGTAAGGAGGAGAATTGATGTCGTATCTATGAAACTACCCACGAGCTTACGCATCGGGGATTTAATAGCGCTGTTAAAGTTCCCCTCCTTTATAAGGAGGGGTCTCTCCCAACATATTGGGAGAGGGGATGGTAGTAAATTTTTCTTCAATTCTTTTTAATACAATCTCTAAATGCTCAAAAACTAATCTATTTTCAAATCGTAATAGTTGGATATCTAAATGCTGTAAATACTTCTCTTTTTCTCTATCATTTCTGTTTATCTTATCATATTGATGTACTTCACCATCAAGTTCTATTGCCAATTTCTCCTTTGGACAATAAAAATCAATTATATAATCCCCTATACTATGCTGTCTCCTGAATTTTCGTCCTTTCAATTGACTATTCTTCAGATATCTCCATAATCCTGCTTCAGCAGGTGTCAAATTGTTTCGTAACTGTTTTCAAACTTTTTTCAACGTTGTAATATTATTGATTTGTGTCATGTATCTACCACCTCCCCCTTCGGGGACTCCTCCTTGGAAAGGAGGAGAATTTCTCATTACTTTTTTATTCTACTGCTTATTAATTTTTGAAACTCCTTTTCAGAAATTAAATCTAAAGAACTTTCCACTCTATCAATAAACAATTTTCCTTCTAGATGATCATATTCATGCTGAAAAATGCGAGCAACAAAGTTTGTAAATATTTTTTTTACTTTCTTTCCTTCTCTGGTAAAATATTCTACTTGAATAGATTGAGAACGAGGAATAAGCCCTCGAAGTCAAGGAATACTTAAACATCCTTCCCAGTCTTTCACTATTTTATCTGATGTCTTTACTATTTTTGGATTAATAATTGCAATAGGTTTTATCTTGGGTGCATAAGGGTATCGAGCATTTGGATGAGAGGCAAGGATAAACAACCTTACTGATTCATAAACCTGTGGTGCCGAGATACCTACGCCGTCCACTTCCATGACGGTAGCAATAAGATCATTGATAAGTGTTTGTAACAAAAATCCATTTATATCATTCACCTCTTTACTTTTTTTGCGAAGAATGGGGTGACCCAAGTGAGCTACTTGTTATAATTTTC
>PFSC01000127.1:5592-24438 GCA_002788865.1 Candidatus Roizmanbacteria bacterium CG_4_9_14_0_2_um_filter_39_13 | reverse complement strand
TCTCTGTTGAGAGCTAAGGGCGATGACCTGAATATATGTAGTCATACATTCAGTATAATTACATTAGTATTAAGGTGTCAAGATACTAGAGAGGAAATTCTTCATACGATTACAATTCGTTTCAAATCAATGACATATAAAGTCTCATTGTTTCTGAAGTCATTTTTTCAAACGAAAATGTATTCATCAACGAATTCTTTGATTGAAGTCCTATTCCAGAAGGAAAATTACTTAGCACCCTTGCAATATCTTGAGTATTTTCTGGATCAAAGGATGAGTAGTTTTTGCCCAAAACCTCTTTGAACACAGGAATGTCCGATGCGATTACTGGGCAACCAAAATATGTCGCCTCAATAAGTGGAAGACCAAAACCTTCTGAAAGCGATGGATTTATCAAAGCTTTTGCATGGTTATAGTAATATATGAGCTCTTCACAACCTGCATTATGATCAAATTGCACATTTTCAATTTTTTCTCGCTTAATCTTTTGTTTCAATTTTTGGGCAAACATATTGTCTGGTCCGACAAGAATGAGATGAATTGGATCATCTATTTTTTGAGACCTCTTGGACTGAGATGATAATTGAAATGCTTCAAGGAGTTTGTCAACATTTTTATGCGGATAAAAATTGCCGACATATAAAAAATAGGGTTCTGCCAATGATTTTTTCAATTCAGCTTTCTCAACTGCTTTCATAAGATCAATGCTCACTCCCTCATATATAGGGAAGATTTTATTCTCAATAGTATGACCATACATCTCCATTAACTGGTGTTTGACGGCACGCGTTGGAGTAATTATTAATTTTGCCTGATTAATCTGCTGCGAAAGCACATATTTAAAAGCTACATGTTTTATTTCAAATAATACTGGATTCAAGGTAGATGCTTTTCCGGTTTTAAAAAGGAGTGGCGTCACATCATGCACAGTAGCAATAAATGGGCGTTTGTAGAACACCGGGTAGCTGAAGTAGGTGAAATGCATCAGATCAAGCTGATCGTGCATAAGAGTCTGATAAAAGACTGTCTGTTCACGTACCGTATGCCATGGCGCGTCAACGCTTCGAATCACAAAATTTTGGTTTGCCAATTTTATGCGCCCTACATCTCCAGGCAATACATATACAAAAATCTGTATGCCTTCTAGAGGTGTTTCTCGGAGGTAATGAAGTAAATTTCGAAGATATGTTCCAACTCCAGTTTGAAAATATAACCGTGCATCAATACCAATTTTTTTCATAGGTTCGATTTGAGCTTAATAAAAAAATACACAAGCTGATTCACAAGCCATAGATTTTTGCTTTCATAATGTTTTTTGTAAAAAATCCACATCGAATCGTAAAAATATCGCAGTGTCCGTTTTTGTGCAGTTTTGTTCTTCAGCCCACTTTGATATTTGAGATGTTTCACTTTTTCATTCGGATAATACACGATCGAATGTCCAAGTTCTTTTATCCGATACGAAAGATCTAAATCTTCCCCATACATGAAAAATATTTCATCAAACCCTTGAAGTTTATCAAGTACAGTCTTCTGGCACAGATAAAATGCACCACTTGGAGAATCGATCTCATGAATAGATTTCAGATCGAGATGCGTGAGATGGTATCCTCCAAAATATTTCTGAAAAGGTGATATGAGTTGAGTTATTTTTTCAAGTTTCGAAAAATAGCAAAATGAGTTCCAGACAGTTGGAAATCCACGATGTGAAGCAGGATCAATTTTTTTTGAAGGAAGTTCAACTCGTACTGTCAAGGCTCCTATGTTCTTATTTGTATCCATATAGTCCAGAAGCGTATCCCAACGGAGAGAGTCGATCATCACATCGGAGTTGAGAAAAAGAATATATTTTCCAGAAGCGTTGTGAAGTCCTTGGTTGTTTCCCTTTGGAAAGCCTTCATTTTGTTGATTGAAGATTGTGATTACATCAATTTTCTTTGAAGATATTGCTTTTTTCATGCTGATGATCATATCTTTGGATCCATCTTCTGAAGCATTGTCCACAATAATGATCTCTGTTTGAAAAGAAGCGCCAGCAAGAGAATGTGATAGCTTATCAAGACAATCTTTAGTGATGTCTTTTGTGTTATACGATAAGATGATGACCGATAGTTTTTTCATAAAACCTAATCATATGGTAACAAATGAATCTGTAATCGTATACCAGAAACAAGAGCAGTGAATATGATGAGTTTAACGCTTTGGAGACTGCTTTTTGCGTCGTGCTTTTCCGCCTTTTCCTACTTTTCGTCTTTCCCGAATTCGTGAATCTCGAGTGAGAAGTCCTTCCTTTTTAAGGATAGCTCGATTTCCTACATCTACGATACACAAAGCGCGTGAGATTCCGTGCACAATAGCCTCAAGTTGTCCATTTTTTCCACCACCCATTACATGAACACTTATCACAAAACGGTCTGCACTGTCAGTCAAAACAAGTGGTTTCATGAGTATATTTTTTTCAAATTCTGCAGGAAAGTAGCTTTCAGAAGATTTTTCGTTGATTGTGATAGAACCTTGTTTCAATATAGCTCCATTCACTGAAACGGTTTTATCTTTTTTTGACACGATATAAAATCGAACTCGAGCACTAGATTCTCGTCGTCGTCCGACTGCTTCATAATATGTTATATCTTTCGTTTTTTTCGGCATATATATAAATGTATAGTAATAGGGTTATGACTTTTGTCCAACTTCCTTAAACTTTATCGGCATATGGATGTTTTGCATCATCAAAAATAAACAATCGTCCTAGTCGCTCATCTCTATGCTTATTTTTTGGAAGCATTCCTGACACTGCATTTCTGATCACTTTTTCTGGACTTATTTTCATAAGCTCGTCAAATGTGCGTACTTTCCGGCCTCCTGGAAATCCAGAGTATGCATTATATTCTTTTTGTGCTCCCTTGTTTCCGGTTACTGCGATATTAGCTGCATTTATTACAACTACATTATCCCCACAATCAAGATATGGTACATATGACCTCTTGTATTTTCCTTGCAAAAGTGAAGTGATTTCTGATACAGCTCTGCCGAGAACTGCATTTTTTGCATCGATGATATGCCATTTTCGATCGATTTCAGACACTTTTATCGATCGAGTTGTATGAGTTAAATTTGTCATGACTTTGATAAATTAGGTACTTTTTGTAACTTTTTTTGGCTTTTTTACTTCTACTTTTTTCTTTTTTTTCGGTTCTGTTTTTGGTTGTGTTTCTTCTTTTGGCGTCTTCACTTCAGACTTTTTTGGTGACTTTTTACTCTCCCAATCGACGACAACTGGATGCGCCCATTCTAGTCGAGCCATCATCGCACCATCATTGTCTCTATGGGCCAGTCGCACAATTCGTACATATCCGCCATTAATTTTTGCAACAGCCGGACCTATTTGAGTGAAAAGAACTCGTTGAAAGTCTTTTTCAGGAAAATATCGAAGCAAAAAATTTTTGTTTGGCTCAGAGTAAACCCTTGTTTTGCTGACAATTCGATCCATATATACCTTGAGAGCTTTTGCTCTCGTTATGGTTGTCTCTATGTGGGACGACTTGATGAAATTTTTCATCAATTTTCGCATCATCATCGAGTTTGCATCTATGCCTTGACCAGATGTGTATTTATGTGTTCTATGGTTCATAATAAAATCTATTACTGCAATTCAATGTCCATCTTTTTGAGCTCATCATCTATAAGATCAAGAGATTTTTTCCCAACTCCTTTGAGATTGGTCAACTCTTCACGTCCTCTCTCTAGTAAATTTGCGACTGTCTCGATGTTTTCACGAAGCAGTGCATTGATTACTCGAGATGGGAGATTCAGTTCATCGATAATAGTTTCGTACACCTTTGGATTGACTTGTCCTTCTGTTGCAAGTTCTTCTCCGGTTGATTCTACTTCTTCTTTGCCTTCTACAATCACTTCATAGTGCTTGGCAAGTATTTTTGATGCAGTTTTTATTGTGTCCTCTGGTGAGACGCTTCCATCAGTTGATACTTCAAGTACCAGGCGCTCAAAATCACTTTTTCGTCCAACTCGTGCAGTTTGGACGGCAAAACTGACTTTGTTTACAGGTGAATAAGACGAATCGACTGCGATAAAGCCGACCATTTCTTCTTTATCGTCTGCAGATTGATAACCATAGCCTTTATCGACTACGATATCAACATCAAGTTTTCCCTTACTATCTGTGATTTCACCTAAATATAAATCTCCGTTCACTACTTCTATTTCTCCTTCGAGATCTTTTGCATATACTTTGGTTGGTCCTTTGACCGAAAGTTTCATCTGAAACGGTCCTTCATCAGTTCCTTTGAAACGAATCTGCTTGAGATTCAATACAATATCAAGAACTGACTCTTTTACTCCTGAAATTGTGGTAAAAAGATGTGCAGCGTCAGTAAATTTTACATATGCAACTGCAAAGCCTGGGAGTGAAGACAAAAGTGTTCTGCGCAAAGCATTTCCTAAGCTGTGTCCAAAACTTGTATTCAAAGGCTCGTATGAAAATTTACCAAAGGTTTTTGTTTGGTTTTCACTTTTGACGGTAAACATTGGTTCTATCATAGAATAAAAAAAATTGTTAAATAATTAGCGAGAATAAAATTCAATAACTAAACGCAAATTTACTTGTTGTTCAATAAGCGAATTATCTGGTGCTTTGAGAAGAGATCCTGAGTCTTTTTTTACCTCAAGCCATTCTGGAATGATAACTTCGTTTGTTTCACGAAATCCTTGAATATACGGTATTTCTTTCGTTTTTGGTGATTTGAATGTCAATCTGTCACCCTTTCTCAAAAGATATGATGGAATATCCATTCTTTTCCCATTTATCTGTATATGTCCATGTGAGACGAGCTGGCGTGCTGCTGCACGAGTTGGTGTGAATCCAAGCCTATACAGGACATTGTCAAGCCGTCTTTCAAGTACCTCACACAAATGGATCGCGGTGTTTCCTTCCTTTCGGGAAGAGACATCAAAATATTTCTTGAGTTGTGTTTCTGTAATACCAAATATATGTCGAAGCTTTTGCTTTTCAAGAAGCTGACCCGCATGTTCAGATACTTTTCGTCTATAACGAGCGCCATGCTGTCCAGGCTTTATATTAACCTTTTTCAATAGTGTGGCGTGCGCTTTGCTTCCGGTTGTTTTCAATCCAAGATCAATACCTTGTCTACGAGCAATTTTATTTTTTGGTCCTGTATATCTCATGTATTTTTGCGTTAATCAAATAATTAAACTCTTCTAACTTTTGGTGGACGAACTCCGTTGTGGGGGATAGGTGTTTTATCAACGATCTTCCCAACATCTAAATTTGCTGCACGAATAGCACGGAGAGCTGCTTCTCTACCAGGTCCAATTCCTTTAATATAGATATCTACCTTGCGAAGTCTGTTTTCTTCTATTGCCTTGGTAAGTGCCGCTTGTGTTGTGACTGTACCTGCATATGGTGTGGATTTTCTTGTTCCAGTGAAGCCATGCATACCACACGAACTCAAGACGATTGTATTACCTTGTTCATCCGTGACGGTTACCAACGTGTTATTGAATGTTGCGCTCACATAAATTCGGCCTGATTCGACAATTCGCGCTACTTTCTTTTTCGTTCGTGAATGGGTATTTTGTGCCATAGATATAGAAAATTAATTTATTTTGTTTCTTTTGTCTCTCCTAATTTTGACCATGCCTCTTTCGAGAGTGCTCCAACTGTACGTCTCTTTCCACGTTTTGTTCGCGCGTTTGAGCGAGTTCTTTGTCCTCGTGAAGGGAGTCCATGAGTATGCCTCATCCCCCGATATGATCCTATTTCACGGAGCCGCTTGATATTTTCGCTTACTTCTTCCCGAAGCGGACCTTCAACTTTGAATTTTCCATCAATAAACGAAATAAGTGTTTTTATTTGATCTTCTGAAATATCTTTTACACGAGTACTTGGGTCAATTTTGGTTTCTTGAGTTATGGTAACAGACCGCGCCCAACCGATCCCATGAATCAAGGTCAATGCATAGTCAATTCGTTTGTTGTCTGGTAGAACCACTCCTTTTAATCGATGCATGTTTTAATAAATGAAAATATAAATAGTTATCCTTGTCGTTGCTTGTGTTTTGGATTTCTCTTGCATGTGACAAACAGCACGCCTTTGCGTACCACCAACCTACATCCTGGACACATTGGTTTAACTGATGATTTAATATGCATATTATGATGATTTTCTATATACGATACGTCCTCGATCAAGATCATATGGCGTCATTTCAACCTTTACTCGATCCCCAGGCAATATCTTAATATAATACTTTCTCATTTTTCCTGAAAGATATCCGATGATCATCTTTTCAGGATCATCGAGCTGAATCTTAAACAAAGTGTTTGGGAGGTTCTCAATAACCTCACCTTCAAACGTCGAAATATTATTTTTCATAGAAAGGTATATTCTATCACAAAACTAAGCTAAAATGAAGGTTTTTTCTTCTTCTACAGCAATACTATGTTCAAAGCATGCTGATAAACTTCTATCTTTTGTGATAATTGACCATTCTACATTTGGTTCATACTTGATTTGGCCAGTTCCCATAGAATAAATTATTTCTACAGCGATTGTGAGTCCAGGTTGTATCTTATATGTCTTTTCAACTGGTTCGTCGAGATAATTGGGAACATATGGATCTTCATGTAACTCTTTTCCGATTCCATGCCCAGTCAGTTCCTTCAAAATGAAATAACCTGCTCCAGTCATTTCTTGTTCAATATATCCTGAAATGGTCCCAAGTCTTTCCCCTGTTTTGACTTTTTTGAGAGCCGCTTCAAGTGTATTTTTTCCTTTTTTTAAAAATGCTTGTGTCTTTGCATCTCCTTCTTCGCCAACTACAAACGTAGTCGCATAATCCGTATGCAATGCATGATGGTATACTCCAATATCTACTGTCAACACGTCACCCTTTTTTAATTTCCGTTCTGATGGGGGCGTATGAACTGTTTGTTCGTTTACTGGCAAACAAGTTGTCCATCTATACCCTTTTACTCGTTTGAATGATGACTGGGCACCTCTTGCCTGAATCATTTTTTCTGCCCTTATATCAATCTCGTTTGTGGTCATTCCTGGTTCAATGCTGGGCAAAAGCTCATCGACCACCTCACTTAGAATTTTTCCCCCCTCTTTCATCCAATCTATTTCTTGTTGAGTCTTAAGATGTATCATAAATTAGGCAAAATAAATCTGTCGATATACATCATCAAGCTTGCTATAAAGATCTTCCTTAGAAAAATTATTCTTGATCAGAAAATCGGCAAAAGCGATAGTTTGTCCTTTGTTCAAGTCAGTAAGTTCATGGATATCTCGCTCTGCTCCTACAGAAAGCCCAGATCTATATTTCCGCTTTGAGACTCGTTGGTATCGAATTGCTTTATCAGTAAACAAAGCAAGTAGATGAATTTTCACTTCTGGAAACTCTTTTTGTAAATATGTATACTCTTCCCAAGAGTACAACCCCTCAATAACAACAATTGATTTTTTTTCAAGTGCTTCCTCAATGTTTTCTTTATTGAGGACTGCCATTGCCTCCATACCGTGTTTTTTTCGATACTCGGTTCGAAGTTTGTGATGCAAGCTTTCTGTATGCTTGAGCTTGTGCTCATCAATATACGAATTGATTACCGCACTAAATGAAACAATAGGTATACCTTTCTCCTTGAAATACGTAGCCGCAACAGACTTGCCTGACCCAGACATTCCCACAATTGCTATGATTGATTTTCGATGTATTTTTGATGTTGCGATACGTTCTAGAACGAGTTTTTTTCCCAAACTTTTGAGAATCGCCTCATTCACTTCTTCAATTGATTTTGTTCCGTCCACTGAAACGAGTTTCTTTTCATCACGATAATAGCCGATCACCTGCTCTGTATGCTTGTGAAAAAGCTCGATTCGCTTGAGTACCGCTTTGACTGTATTGTCATTCCTTTCATCTGTTCGGTATGCAAGTCTCCAAAGTGCTTCCTTATCGGGAATCTCGATATAGATAACTTTGTCAACGTTGTTTTTAAATTTTTTCGTTTGTGTTAAGGTGCGAGGAAATCCATCCAAGATATATCCATTTTTGTATTCTGGTCGAGACAAGTATCCATTCACGATCTCAATCGTAAGTGCATCTGGTATCAACAATCCCGACGACATGAGTACCTTTACCCGTTTTCCGAGAGTTGTTTTCTCTTTTGCTATGCTTCTAAAAATATGCCCTGTGGAAAGGTACGGTATTTTAAAATGCTTTGAGAGCATGTTTCCTTGGGTTGATTTTCCTGATCCCTGTATACCAATTAGTACAAGTTTCATATGAAATATAGCGATACATCTGACGAATTAATCTAGCTTCTTTTTTTCTTTGTGATCTGTTACTTTTTTACATTTATTGCAAAACTTTAAAAGTGCGAGTGCTTCCTGTGAGTTTATCTTACTTTTCACAGTAATGTAATTTTGCTTCTTACACACTTTGCAACTCAAAGCCAACAATATCCTACTTGATTTTGCCATATATATAACTCAATTACTAACAATTTTTAGAATACCAATTATACACCATGAATATACATACATTATGACATGGTGAAGCGATCATAGTTCTTCATCACGAGTTGAGAATCGATTGTCTTAAATGTCTCAAGAACAACCGACACAACGATAAGAATTCCTGTTCCTCCGATCACCAAATTGTCTAGCCCAGTAAAGCCAGAAACAAGTGCTGGGAGTATTGCTACCGATCCCAAAAAGATAGCTCCAAACGTCGTAATTTTATATACAACAGTTTGAAGGTATTTTTTTGTTGCTGATCCTGGACGTATCCCTGGGACAAATCCTCCATGTTTTTGGATGTCTTCTGATATTTTTTGCGGATTGAATACAATCACGGTATAGAAAAAGGTAAATGCAACAACGAGCATAAAATAAATAAAGTTATACAAAAACCCAGAAGGTTGAAACGACACAGCCAAAAATCTTCCAATCCCTGCAAGAGTCACGTTGGGAACATTTTGTAAAAAATTTCCAATGATTTGGGGAAATAGTACAAAAGATACTGCAAAGATGATTGGAATTACTCCAGCCTGATTCAGCTTCAGTGGTAGGTAATTGTTTGCTGCCTGATACATTCGATTTCCCTTTATTCTTCGTGCATAATATACTGGAATTCTTCGGACTGCTTCATTGATAAATACTACCGATGCGATTACCAAAATGGATATTGCCACAAATATGATGATGTTGAGCGCTACTTCCTGATTAAAAGTCGTGAGCGTTCGTCCAAGAATGACTGGAATTCGACCAACGATTCCTGCAAAAATCAAAATTGAAATACCATTTCCAATTCCAAATTCACTGATCAACTCTCCAAACCAGACTAAAATAAACGTTCCTGCAAGAAGCGTCAACACAAATGAAAAGAACTCAATGGGTCCGAGCGTATCGATAATATTCTGATTTCTGAGAAGCATATAAATGCCGACCGCTTGGATCAACGTAAGTGGAATGGTGAGAATCCGCGTATATTGATTTATTTTAAATCGACCATACTCTCCTTCTTTAGATAATTCTTCAAGTTTGGGAATGACCATTGTGACAAGCTGCATGATGATAGACGCATTGATATATGGAGACAGTCCAAGTGCCATAACGGAAAAATTCACTAAAGTTCCCCCAGAAAAAATATCTAGAAGTGACAAAAATTGACTTCCTGCAAATAGAGCGCGAAGTTTACTCAGGTCAATTGCGGGAACAGGTAGATATGCAAAAATTCGAAATACTAGGATAATGCCAAACGTGACCAGCGTCTTGAGACGGAGAGTTGGATCTTTGAGAAGGAGACTAAATTTATTTGAAACTTCTTTCATGACGAAACCGTTCCTCCGGCATTCTCTATATGTTTTTGCGCAGATTGAGAAACTAATAACTCAACAGTTAGTGCCGTTTTTAGTTCTCCATTTGCTACAACTTTTGCCCCTCGAAGAGCCTCGTTTTTGACGACCATTCCTTTATTCAGCAAGGATTCAAGATTCACAACTTCACCTTTTTCAAAGGTATCAAGTTGGGTCAAGGATATCAAAACAGGCTTCGCAGCTACTGCTTTATTTCGTCCTTTTCCTCGAAGCAGTGGAAATCTTTTGACCATGCGATTTTGACCACCTTCAAAATGCAGGGGAATATCGGTTCGCGCTTTCTGATGACGAGTCGTACCTCGTCCAGATTTTGCTCCTTTTCCAGATCCTGCACCTCTTCCAAGTCGTTTTTTTCTTTTTTGAACTGTAGTTGTGAGACTGCTGAGTGTATTCATGGTTTGATATTATAATAACATTTTTATGCACTTTTTTCTTTTGTAGGTTTCTTTTTTGCTACTTTTTTTGTTGGCTTTGTTACTTTTTTTACTTCTTTTTTTATTTCTTTTTTGGGTTCCTTTACTTCTTTTGGTTTTTCTATGACTTCTGGTTTTTCAACGACATCCGCTTTCACTTCAGAAACTTCTTGAGGTTTTTCTGCCGAGATTGTTTTCCCTTTGACTATACGTGGTTTTAATTGCTTTATGGCTTCGATGACTGCATATGCATTGGTAATTTGATTTCGCGATCCAATGATTTTCCCTGATGCATTCTGTATACCAGCGATATCCATGATGGATCGGACCACACCCCCAAGTTTGAGTCCACTTCCCGGAGGAGCTGGCTTAAGGAGCAATCGCGATGATTTGTATTTTATTCTGATTTCATGGGGGATCGTATCATTAAAAATTGGCAAATGAACCATCCGTCTTTTCGCTTGAGTGATACCTTTGTTGATAGCTGGCGGGACTTCTCGGCCACGTCCAAGACCAACTCCCACGTTTCCTTTTCCATCTCCGACAGCAACAAGTGCAGAAAATGTCACATAATTTCCTCCTGTTGTTTTTTTTGATACGCGTCGAATCGTAAGCACTCGTTCATCGTATTCGCTTTCCTCTTTTGATTTTTGTCTTCGTTTTATCATGAATTCTTTTGCTACAAAATAATTAATTAGACTACTATTCCATTTGCTCGAAGCCCCTCTGCGACCGCTTTGACACGACCTGTATATGCAAATCGACTTCTATCAAAAATAACTGTTGTAATCTTTTTCTTTTTTAAAGCATCTGCCAGATTTTTTCCAACTTGAGAAGCCTGATCTATTTTCAATCCTTTTGTTTTCAAAACAGCACTATTTGCAGATGCTACTGTCACTCTTGCGTCATCATCTACAGCTTGTGCATAAATATATTTATTTGATCGAAATATATTGACTCGTGGACGCTCGATTGTCCCATGCATATTTGCACTGACTCGTTTCTTTCTGCGGAGCTGTCTTTGTAATTTTTTGTTTGTCATGTGTATATTTAAATAGATGGTTATGCTGTTTTTGCTTTTTTACCAGGCTTCAATTTGATATGTTCACCTTCGTATCGTATCCCTTTTCCTTTATATGCATCAGGCTTCTTTATCGATTTGATTTGCTGTGCAATTTCGCCCACTCTTTGCTTGTCTACACCGCTTATGATTATAGAATTATTTCCTTCAACAGTTATCTGTACATCTTCTGGAGCTGAAAACTCTACAGGGTGCGAAAGTCCAAGTCTGAGGACGATTCCTTTTCCTTGCTGTTTTGCGTTAAATCCAGTTCCAACTACTTCTAGCTTTTTTGACCAGCCAGAATCGACACCGTGCACTGCGTTTGCTATCAAGCTTCTCCACAATCCATGAGCTGATTTATGTTTTTTAGTTTCTCCTTTTCGTTCAATGAGCAGGTTTCCCTCATTTTGAACAATCTTGAGAATCCGTGGCAGTGTCAATGAGATATTTCCTTTTGTTCCTTTTACGGTTATCTCACGATCTGCAATCGTGACTTGGACTGCCGTCGATACTGGAATTGATTTTTGGCCAATTTTTGACATTCTATTACCAAATATGAAATAATAACTCTCCTCCGACACTTGCTTTCTTTGCTTGTCTATCTGTCAAAATTCCTTTTGAAGAAGATAGTATTGCATGACCCATACCACCCTTTACTCGTTTGATGTCTTTGTAAGGAGTGTACATTCTTTTTCCTGGTTTTGAAAATAGTTTGACATCGGTCATTGCAGGCACTCCTTCGATATATCGAAGGTCTATATGAATGTTTTTCAAGACGTCACCAATTACTTGAAAGTCTTCAATATATTTTAGTTCTTTCAACTTCACAAGAACTGACTCTCGGTATTTCGAATACGGCGTTTCTACACCCTCTACTTTGGCCATGTATCCGTTTTTTATTCTAATGATGAGATCGATAACTGACATAGTCTATTAAATGTACACTTGTAACTTTAGTATTAATTAGGTTTTCTCTGCTGTTCGTTTTGTAACTTTTCCATGAGTCCTGAAAGAACGTGTTGGTGAAAATTCACCAAGTCTGTGTCCCACCATCGCTTCTGAAATGAAAACTTCGGTAAATTTTTTTCCGTTGTGCACTGCGAGTCTATGGCCGACAAAGTCTGGATGTATTTGGCACCCGCGAGCCCATGTTTTGATCGGCTGACGTTCATTCGTGTTTTTTTGAACCAATACTTTCAAATGCAATTTTTCATCAATGTATGGTCCTTTCTTATTTGATCGTGTCATAGGTTACCAGGTAACTTTTTTAACTCCAGGAATTTCTCCCTCTAATGCTTTTTCTCGAAAACAAATTCTGCATAATCCAAATCTCCGCATATATCCTCGGGATCTTCCACATAACGGACATCTGTTCACTTCTCGAACTTTGAATTTCTGTTTTTTGAGAAATTTTGCTATATCAGATGTTTTTGCCATATATGTTCTTCAAATCAGATTAATAATTACTCTGTTTCTTTTTGAAATGGTATTCCCAAAAGCTCAAATAGCTTTTTTCCTTTTTCGTGATCTTTCATACTTGTCACGACTGTCACTTCAAGTCCTCGAAGTTTGTCAATTTTATCATACTCAATCTCAGGAAATATAGTTTGTTCTGTAAAGCCAATATTTAAGTTTCCATGCTGATCTACAGATGTTTCTGAAATTCCACGGAAATCTCTTTTTCGTGGCAAAATCACCTGTATCAATTTATCGAGAAAATAATACATTCGTTTTCCTCGAAGGGTCACTTTGACACCGATCGCAAGACCTATTCGAATTTTATATGCTGCAATTGATTTTTTTGCTTTCGTGACAACGGCCGCTTGTCCTGCAATGAGCTCTACCTGCTCTTTTACTTTTTCGATTGCCTTCTTGTTTGATACTGCTTCACCCACACCAACATTTATTACTACTTTTAGTATTCGTGGGATTGCAAAGTCATTTTTTATTGCAAAATCTTTCTTCATTTGCGCTTTGACTTTCGAATTGTATAATATTTTTGTTCCTTCCATGGAATTTATCTAATACGTTCTCTCTAATAATTAGTTACACCTCTTTTGTACACTTCTTACAAATTCGTATTTTCTTTGTATCGACGATCTTGTATCCAACTCTTGATGGCTTTTTGCACTTCGGACACAAGAACATTGCGTTTGAAATTCGTAATGGTCGTGATAGATCAACTACGCCACCTTTTGGCATTTGCTCACTTTTTGCAACATGTTTCTTATACATGTTCATACCCTCTACTAATATTTTTTCGGATTTTGGATACACGCGTTCGACTTTGCCGGTTCGACCTTTGTCTTTTCCAGTAATGACTTGAATTGTATCTCCTTTTTTAATTTTCATATTTATACTTATTAACTTAGCTATCAGCTAATCGCTATAAGCTCATGGCTAAATCAATATATCTCTTCAGCCAAACTTGCGATTTTGTTGTACCCTTCGTCTTTCAACTCTTTTGCAATTGGACCAAAGATACGAGTACCTTTTGGATCTTGTGTATCATTTCCTTCAAGTACTACACATGCATTTTCATCAAATCGTATATAGCTCCCATCTGCTCGCTTCACTTCTTTTTTTGTTCGCACAATTACTGCACGAACAATCTCACCATTTTTGATTTGGCCATGAGGAGCTGCCTGCTTTACTGCGCCGGTAAACACTTCTCCAAGATAGACTATTCGTCTATTTCCGTTTTTTGGAATACCGATGAGTTTGATTTTTTTTGCTCCTGAATTGTCTGCGACATTCAGCAATGATTCTTTTTGTAACATATGATTATTTCTTAGATGGCTTTGCCTTACTGATAACTCTAAAATGTGTGTCTTTTGAAATTGGTCGAGTTTCTTCTATTGTGACAGTGTCTCCGACAACAATACCTTCAAGATCGTTTCGTGCTTTAAACTTTGTGTGCTTCGTAATAACTTTCAAATATAGTGGGTGTCTATATTTTCGTTCTGTGCGGACAACAATTGTCTTCATCATAGCGGTTGAAACGACGACACCAGTAATTTGTTTATTCATATAGGTAAATAATTATTTAATCTCTTTTGACAACTCTTTCTGATGGGCAATCGTCAATACTACTGCCAATCTCTTTTTTAATATTTTTATAGTATTCGAGTTCTTGTCTGGCTTTACTTTTCGTTCAACAGTACGCTTTGCAATATCTTGTCTGATAACTTGTGCTTCTTTTTTCAGTTCTTCTACAGATTTATTT
This sequence comes from Candidatus Roizmanbacteria bacterium CG_4_9_14_0_2_um_filter_39_13, assembly GCA_002788865.1. GTDB lineage: Bacteria > Patescibacteriota > Microgenomatia > UBA1406 > GWC2-37-13 > UBA1450. Next base: position 9,821 of record PFSC01000127.1, on the reverse strand, counting down.
ACTAACTCTTTCGTAATTTTTTTCATGTTTTACTTTTCTACAACTTTTGTATTTACACATAACTTTGTTGCGACACTTTTGAGTACCTTTTTGGCAAGTTCGTCGGTTAGCCCATCAACTTCGAAAAGTACCCGTCCTGGAGAAACCGATGCTACAAAATACGCAACGTCTCCTTTTCCAGCTCCCATCGTCACTTCTGGTGGTTTCTTCGTATATGGTTTATCAGGAAAAATTCGAATCCAATATTTTCCTTCTTTTCGGGTTGCTCGAGCAAGTACTACTCGTGCTGACTCAATTTGTCGATCTTTAATCCAGCCAGCATCCAAAGTTTTGAGTCCGTGACTTCCAAAGCTGATTGAGTCCCCTTTTGTTGCGAGTCTTCGCCATGTCCCTCGAAACTGTTTTCTGTGTTTTTGTTTTTTTGGTGCTAACATGGTTTTCGTAAATAAATATTCTTAGCTTTTTTGACAAATCCAAACTTTGACCCCTACATATCCTGATTTCGTTAGTGCTGGAAATTTTGCGTATGATACAAGTTCACGAATTGTTGATGTTGGAACCGATCCTTGAAAATATTTTTCAATTCGTGAAATTTCTGCTCCTTGAATACGTCCGCCAAGCTGTACCTTAACTCCTTTTACCCCTGCTTCCATTACTCGAGTCATCGTACTATGCACTACTGCTCGATGGGGTAGATTCCTGATCAATTTTTCAGCTATGGATTGAGCTACATAATATGCATTTGTGTACGGCACTTTCACAGGTTCAATTTTCAGATCAATTTTTGTTTTATTTCCTATATTCGATGCGGAGAGGTTTGATGTGATGATTGCTTTGACTTCTTCAAGACCTTTTCCACCACGGCCAATGATCATACCTGGTTTTACCGAAAAGATGGTCACTGTGATTTTTTTGATACCACGCTCCACAATGACTTCGGTGATACCCGCATAGCTATACTTTTTCATCAGGGCTGCGCGTACTTTGACATCTTCTAAGATGGCATCACGATAGCTTCTCTTGTTTGAGAAAAACCAGCGAGATGACCAGTTGTACACTGGACCAAGACGCAAACCGTGTGGATGAACTTTTTGACCCATATTTATGTTAATTAGTGACTACTATTATTTTTGAACTTTTTTTGTAACTGATTTTCCTTTTGCAATAGATTTCTTTTGTGATGCAACTTCCTGTTTCGTTTCTATATTTTTTGCACGTTCTATTTTTTTGCCTTTTGTTTTCTTTTTAGATACTTTTTCAACTTGTGCTGGAATTACTTTCTGTTCACTTTCTAGGATTATTTTGATATGTGCAAAATTTTTCAAAATTGGTTTTGCCATTCCTTTTGATCCAGCATGATGTCTCTTGAGAGTTCTGCCTTCTTCTATCGTCAAAAGCTTGAATTTTAACATATCTGGACTCACTTTGGAAGCTAGGGTCGCATTGGCAATAGCTGATTGTACCGCCTTATAGTAAATATTGGACGCCTTACTCGTCGCATACATTAAATAATCAAGAGCGTCATGTGGCTCCATTTGTACGATCAGATCTCGTATCATCCTCAATTTCTTAGGGGTTGATTTTACATTTTTTATGTATGTGAGTGATTCCATATTATTTTTTTCTTCGTGCAAGTATTAATGAATTACTCCATTTCTTTTTTGATCGCGTTCTCGTTCCCCGAGCTGACTTCCCCCATGGAGTTTTTGGATTCATACCTTCACCAGAACGACCTTCTCCACCTCCGTGTGGATGAGATCTTGGATTCTGGGCTGTTCCTCGAACAGTCGGACGTATTCCCATCAACCTCTTTCGTCCCGCGCTCCCAATAACTTCATCCTTGTGTTCGATATTTCCGACACGCCCTATAGTTGCCCAACATTTTTTGTGAAACTTTCGCACCTCACCTGAAGAGAGTTTCAAATGAACATAATGCCCATCTTTTGCGACAACTGATGCAAATGTTCCTGCTCCGCGAACCATAATTCCACCTTGACCCGCATACAGCTCAATATTATGAACTTCAATTCCAACAGGGATATTACCAAGTGGGAGAGCGTTTCCGACCACTATCTCTGCTTTTTCAGCTGCTATTACATTATTTCCAATTTCAAGCTTTGTCGGATGCAAAATATATCTTCGTTCTCCATCTGTGTATTCTACGAGCGCAATATGAGCATTCCTATTTGGATCATATTCTATTCGTAAAACTTTTGCTTCGATATTTTTCTTGTCTCGCAAAAAATCAACCTTTCGATACAATCTTTTTTGTCGTTTTCCTTGATGTCGTACAGAAATTTTTCCACTTGCATCGCGACCAGAATGCTTTTTCAAAATGGTCGTCAACTTTTTTTCAGGTTTTTGAGATGAGTTGAGTTGTACCATAGATATGTGTTAATAATTATTTAGGCCTTTGGAAATAAATCGATTTCACCTTTTGATAAGGTAATGTACGCGATTTTTCGATTAGGCATCTTTTTTGAGATCATTTTTTTCCCAACGCGCTTTTCTTTCCCTTTTCGAACAATCACTTTCACTGATTTGACCACAACATCATACAGCTTTTCTACTGTCTGGGCTATTTGATGCTTGTTGGCATCTCGATTGATGTCAAACAAATACACGCCTTTCCCAGCTTGTTGGGTAGATTTTTCGGTGATAAGTGGTCGGATTAAAATTGAATTAATTTTCATGTTGGGGTGCAAAATGTGAAACGAATGTCTTCAGTGCATCATCAACAAATATTACTTCTTTATGATTTAATACTTCGTATGGATTTAGTATCGATGCTTGAATCATGTCTAAAGATTTAATATTTTGTACTGATAAAATAAATGGATTTTTCTCAAGCTTTGATAGTACAAATAGTGTTTTTTTACCAGTCAACTCTACTTCTTTGAAAAATGAAACAATAGTTTTTGTTTTTGGGGACGTTCCAATATCTGAAGCGTCAAGAATACGAATATTTTTTGTTTTTGCTTTCTGACTCAATGTAATAAAAAGTGCTTGCTTTTTCTGTTTTTTGTTTATCGATAATGAAAAAACTCTTGGTTTTGGACCGAATGTGACTCCTCCTCCTCGAAATAGATTCGCTTTTGCTGCACTATGTCGGGCTCTTCCTGTTCCTTTTTGACGATATATTTTTTTACTTGAACCAATGACTTCTGCACGTGTTTTTGTCGAGGCGGTGCCTTGATGTTGATTATGGAGATACATTCGTACATATTGCGATATCAGCTCTGGATTATCTTTGTGTTGAAATATTTCTTTGTCGAGTTTTTCGGTACCAATCGCTTTTCCACTCAGAGCATATATATTCACCTCATCCTGTGAAATCACTTCTTTGACCTTTACTTTGGTAGTTGTTGTTATTTTTTTTGTTGTTACCATGATATCAATGAATGATTTATAGATGTATTGTTCGTACTTCTATGAGTCCGCCGATTGCGCCCGGGATCAACCCTTTAATTTTCAAAATCTCACCATTGGATTCTACTACTTCAAGATTTTTGACTGTTTTTCGTTCTCCACCCATCCGGCCTGCCATTTTTTTACCTTTGTATACTCTACCTGGTGTTGTACCTGATCCAATTGATCCAGGGGCACGTTCACGATCGGACTGTCCGTGTGTTTTTGGTCCACCTGCAAATCCATGTCGCTTCACGACACCTTGAAATCCTTTTCCTTTTGAAGTTCCCGTGACGTCTACTATGTCGCCTGCTTTAAAGAGCATTTCAGGCTTGATTTCTGTACCCGCGAAAAGTTCATGTTCGCCGATTTGGATTCCTTTTTTTCCATCTTTTTCTATAGTTTTGATATTTTTTTCGTCGACATCAATACGAATTTCTCGCAAAAAACGAAGCGGGGTTGGTATTCCTGCTTTTTTGAGTGTTCCTCGGGTAGGTTTTTGATTCTTCTTGGTTTTTCCAAATCCGAGCTGAACTGCAGTATATCCATCAGAATCGCTCCACCTTATATTTACCACGAAGCATGGAGTAGTATGTAAAATTGTCACAGGAATCATATTCCCTTTTTCATCAAACATCTGTGACTGGAATTTTTTTTCTCCGAGAATAAATCCTGACATACCTTTTTTCAACTAAAAAAATAGCCCCAGATTGGGGCTTATTACAAAGCGCTTCAATCTGGTTAAATTAGAAATTTACATTTCTTACTAACCAATACATATACATGCGAACTGAATTATATAATACTTACACACCAACTTC
>PFSC01000127.1:0-5566 GCA_002788865.1 Candidatus Roizmanbacteria bacterium CG_4_9_14_0_2_um_filter_39_13 | reverse complement strand
ATCGGAGTCGAGGGCAGGCTCCGGTGGGAATCCATTCTCCAGACTATTTCAACAATCTGGATCCGTCCCTGTGAAAACGGGGATCAGGTCGGGGATGACACAAAATAATAATTGATATATTATGATACAGTTTTGTCAAAGAGTGTGAACTCTTACGTTATATTTAAGCTTGATTTGAGCTGAGTACGGATGATTTACATGCTAATAAATGGTATACTATTTCCATGTTCGACAATCTAAATCAGTTTAATATACTCATCATGCTTGGTATCTTGGCAATCATTGTTGAGATTATTTTGGGCGCTGCGACTGGATTTGAGCTTCTTATTCTTGGAATAGTATTTATCATAGGTGGTGGAGTAGGGATGCTGACTGGCTCAATGATGATTACCATACTGACCATCATTATTCTTACGCTTGGATACATATTCTTCGCGCGAAAGATGATCAAACAAGCTCTTCATATCACAACCACAAAAACCAACACGGATTCAATCATCGGAGAGGTAGCAAGTGTGGTGGCAGATATCAAAATCGGTGCGCCAGGTCAGGTCAAAATCGAAGGAGAAATCTGGAGAGCAGAATCCACAAAAGATATTTCAAAAGGAAAAAAAGTCAAAATTATTTCAGTGAGCGGGGTGACGCTGAAGGTGACTGAAATATAGCGATTCAGCAGTTCAGCTTATCAGCAACGCAGGAAATGTTGTTTTTGAGCTGAGTATCTGAGGAGCTGTGGTTCTGAGAGGCTATTATTAATTTTTTCAAATATATATGCCATTTTTAACTGTCTTGTTCATACTTGCCATTGTTACGTTATTTGCTTCTGTCAAAATCGTCCAGCAACAGGAGCGGGGGATTGTCCTTCGTCTGGGAAAATACAAAGCACTTGCTGATCCAGGCCTCAATCTCGTCATGCCATACATAGAATCCATGATAAAGGTTGACATGCGAGAGCGTGTGATCAACGTTGATCCGCAAAAAGTTATCACCAAAGACAATGTTTCAGTCACGGTTGACGCGGTGATTTACTACAAAATCGTAGATCCAGTGAAGGCAGAGTTTGAAGTCGAAGACTTTGGAAATGCTGCAACTACACTTGCGCAAACAAATCTGCGAAATATCGTTGGAGACAAGACGCTTGACGAGACGCTTACTGCTCGAGACCACATAAACACGAGCCTTCGCTTGGTTCTTGATGAAGCGACCAATGGATGGGGCGTCAAAGTAACCCGTGTCGAGGTACAGAAGATTGATCCGCCACCAGAGATCACCGATGCCATGAGTCTTCAGATGAAGGCAGAGCGTGAAAAGCGCGCACATATTCTGCAAGCAGAAGGAATAAAGCAGAGTGATATTACACAAGCAGAAGGTCAAAAAAATTCGGAAATCCTCAAAGCAGAAGGAGATGCTCAGGCAAAAATACTCCGTGCTGACGCTGAAGCTGGAGCAATTCAACGAGTTGCTGAAGCCGCAAATAAGTTCTTTGATCAAAAAGCTCAAGCTTGGGAACGTCTGAGAGTATCTGAGGCAGTCTTAAAGAATAATACGAAATACGTTCTTCCAACCAGTAGTGATATTGTGAATGTCCTGAATCTTGAAGGAGAGGGAAAAACATTTACACCGATAAAGAAGGGGTAATTACTTTTCAAAATACTCAAACGACTGAACGATCTTTTCGAGATCCCCGTAGAGTTCGGGGGAGGATGTAGAAAAGGTGTAAACAACCCATTTGTCAGGGTAAATAAATATCATTTTTTCACTATCTTCTATTGTGGCAATTGAAAAATATTGAGTTGGAATAAACACACTTTTTTTACCAAAGTTAAGATGGTTTTTTTCTTCCAAATCATCAACATATTCATTGACTGTTTCGTAATTAGTACTAATACGATGCAAGTAAATAGTTCCTTTAGAACCAATATTGACTATCTCCATATCATTAAAATTTTCCACTAAGGCATATCCTTCAGGCACAGTTATCTTAAATCCCAACTCAGAAACATACTCTCTTTCTTCATAAACTTTTTGCTGTTGTGTTGGGGTTGCTGCAATCTCAACATATTTTTGAGGTCCTTTTTTGAGATTCAAGACGTTGGCAAATAAAAGCGAATAGGTCATGATGATAATCACTGCAAACGAAAGAAGGTAATATTTGTGGTATTTCTTTTTGATCTTCATAATTTTAGAAGGCTTTGTTGCATGAATAAATTTCATCCCAATAATTAATTCTACTCCACCATTTTTACTACGTTACACAGTAACTGTTTGGCATACCGTTATATAACATTAAATTAAGTGCTTTTGCCATACGCATCATTTCTGTCCTCTGATTTCCTATACTTCTTGAATACAGCTTCTCTCCAAATATTGTCTTGGTGCGAAACATGGTTGTTTCAACCTTTGATCGTTTATGGTATCCACTATCCATTTTCCATCTTTTGCGAGTTGTTTTTCGTATCATCCTCAAGTTCTCATCCCGTGGATGCTTCTCTCTATTTTGGTAAAAGTCCTTTTTATCATACGCTCCATCTCCCACCACTTGTTCAATTTTATCTGTTGTTTGTTGTGCAAGTAAGGTTTTCCCAGCGTGCGCATCGTCAATACTATTGTCAGTGAGCTTTACTGCTCGTATCTCTCCATCTGCGTCAATGGAGATGTGTGCTTTCATCCACGTTCGATGTTTGGCATACCCATGCTTTCGCACCTTCCATTCTCCTTCCCCATATACTTTCAGTCCTGTGCTATCCAAAATCGCTATTACTTTCTCCTTCTGTTGTTTTGGTAATTGTACTTGCAAGCACACTCCTCGGCGACACAGGGTACTATAATCAGGAACTTTCAGATCCAATTGAGCCTGTGTACTGATCGAACGAACAAATTCCTCTGTCTGTCGTAATCGCTGATGAAACACTTTCCCAACCAGTCGACAGAATTCAATGACACTATCATCATATTGTTTCTGACCTCCTCGCTTTTTTCGTATGATAATCGTATCTCCTTTCCGCTGTACTTCAGCTATTCCTTTCTCTATCCAAAATTCGATTGATCCCCTTTGTACCAAGCTCTCATTGTATTCTTTCCAATTTCTTACTTTGTAGTTCTTTTTATTGCTTTTCTCTCTTTTATTCTTCCTGATAAATGGTTTTGTTATCTTGTTGGATTGTTTAGGTTTTCTCATATACCTAAAACTGTATCAGTTTATGGGTGATTTATGCAACAAAGCCCTTTTGATTCGTAATTCCAGGGAAGCCGTAGAAAAGGATCTGGAGCTTCAATATCTTCCTCGAAATTCACAATATATACCTGTCCAATCTCAGCAAACGATACAGTTGTCCCATCAACTTTTTGGCCTAAGCTACAAAACTTATTCTGATATTTGATTGTGACATTTACTCCATTTGGAGCAGGAGATTGGAACGTCAAAAACTGAGTGATATCGATAGGTTGCATTGTCTTCTGTCCACAACCTGGAGAATACTGAAACGAACCACTAGATGGATATGTTGCATAGATCATGGTTGAGTGAGAAAAAGAGATTGGCTCTGTTCCTTCGGGATTTCCACTGATGAAAACACGACCTGACTTGTAGGGGAAATTGATGGTTTTGTGGAAATATGTCTGGTTGAGATGTGGATTACCAAAAAATTGTTGAGGATTGTGGATTTTGTAAGAGCGTGTTCGAATTTCGCGTGCAGCATGCACAGAAAGAACGCATGTCGAATATAGTATGAGGAAGGCGACGATGGATAGCAAATATTGAGTATGCATCTCCACCTTCAAGAGTATGTAATTTTTCAACAAGAAGCAATGGTCAAGCCGACGAAATTACATATGCAGTAATGATAAATATGATGTAATTACATCATACATGCTCATTGATGATTCCCGTTGTATAATCGTACTTATGAGAATAGTAAATAGATTCTATAAAAGAGACTACGAGGCCATAGATACCTTTGAAGTGGGGATAGTATTAAATGGCGCCGAAGTCAAGTCAATTCGGCAAGGAAACTTGCGACTTGAGCAGGCCTTCGGAAAAATCATCGGCGGAGATGCATATCTCATGAATGCAGAAATAGCGATCTACAAATTCTCTCGTCCAAAAGAGTACAACTTGACCAGACAGCGTAAACTCCTCCTTCACAAGAAAGAAATCCAAAAAATTGAGATAAAGCTGAAAACCGGCGGGAGGTTGACATTGATACCTGTATCATGTTATACTAAGGGTCGTTGTATCAAGCTATCTATCGCACTTGCCAAAGGAAGGGGCGAGATAGCAAAGAAGAAGCTCGAAAGAGCAGAAGATGTGAAGAGAAATCAAAAACAAGAAATGAAAGAATATTTGAAGAAATAGCCCACCTGTTCTTACTCCAAGCCTTTTGTAGTTCTATTCGAACACGGCTTGAAGGGCGAACTTTGGCGGACATAAGAATTTGTAATCCGCCCGTTGGCGGAAACAAATTCTAATGGGGATGACAAGGTCTCGACGTGAAGTTATGCACTTTGATAAATGGCAAGAGCGCACCTATGCGTTAAATGGAAAACTATCTGCAAACTCAAAATTTGAGAATGCAGTAGCTAGTTTGAAAGCTGGCATTCGAGCTGGTCTCGATGGTGCTGCAGCTGATTTTGCTACCCTCACCGGTGCAAGTCGGTATGCGACCTTAAATGCATAAGCGCATATTAGCTATTCCCTTAGAATAACCTCCGATAGTTCTTTGGGGTACAACCTTCGGGGTACGATCCTGATCTCAGTTCTCGATCTGTTTTGGGATCCGACAAGTATTAAAATCGACAGCCTGAGGAATGGTTTGTATATTCCCCATTTTAGGCTAGAGGCAAAGATATACTAACTCTTCGACCATAGGCCGATCGTCCTTTGGACGATGCTAAACATTTTTTATTGTGCCTTTGCGGACCCGGGTTCGACTCCCGGCATCTCCACACTTCGCCCCGCATCAGTAATGCGGAGCTACGAGGTGGCACGGCCACTACAATCAGCAATTGTGATTAAAACCTAATCGCGAAGAGTGCCCCAACCGAAGCTCGGGCAGAGCGAAGTGGGGCATTTTTTTATGTGCACGGCACCATAACGTAATCCTTCCTTCGTGAGTAATCAAGAAGGGGTGTGCCAAACGTAGCCGCAGGCGAAGTGGTACAATTACATCAATGTACTACGTCTACATTCTCAAACATGTAAACGATACTTACTACATTGGTTTTTCTTCAAATCTGAAACAGCGTATTCAAAATCATTTAGATGGTAAAGTGGGACAAACAAAGAGTCCTCGACCCTTAAAACTTGTGTATTACTCTGCTTTTAAAGATAAGAAGAAGGCATTGGACTTTGAAAAGTATTTAAAGACGAATTCAGGTTTTGCTTTTCGGAACAAGCGTCTGGTATAGCATAAAGATGCTGTTATAGTGTCCTTTACTAGTTCGTTCCAACTATTTTCAAAAGTCTCCACTGCGTATATTTAGACTATTATAATAGTCTAAATATTGACTATTGTGGTTGTGGGATGGGAGAAAAAGTTTTTCCACCATCTCGTGATATTTCTAAAAT
>PFSC01000158.1 GCA_002788865.1 Candidatus Roizmanbacteria bacterium CG_4_9_14_0_2_um_filter_39_13 | reverse complement strand
GCACAAATATATTTCGGGGTTTCTTGATATTACAAGTTAAAAACAAAGAGGAAGTTATCGTTAAAAAATCGTCTTGACAAACGGTACCACCTTAAACAGCAGGAACTATTTATCAACATGCTCATGATGTTTTCCAAAGTAGATTTACTTCTGGATCAACTCCTCCAGCAACCGGTGCTTAAAATCTTTTTTTCGAAAGTGCTGAAGAAGGATATTAGTTTTTTATTCCTCTTTCTCTTCTCCCAGAAGCCTCAAAATCACCCCAGCACCCGCTTAAGCGGGGACGGTACGGGGTTTCGCCTCTTTTTTTATACCGTAGATTTGTTATATCATGTACGTATGAGTCATATTGAGAAAAGTGAGAGTTTGTGATTGTGGTAAAATATATAAACATTCGAGGATTCATTGTCACCATGTACAAGACCTCCAAATTTAAGCAGAAAGGAGAAATAGTATGGTCAAAATAATAGCCGAAAAAAAACATCAGATAAAGTTAAAATATATTTTGACCCAATAGGGAACACTATGAATATTTGGTGGGGAGATCCCACCGATGCCTACACAGCAGAAGAGGTGGATTCTATGGATAGAAATGATGTTATTATCAAAGATAAAAAAGGAAACCCAATAAGTATAGAAATGATCGGCATATTACCACAAGAGCTTAATATTTCAGATCAAATGGCTCAATTCGGGGAAGATCCAAATACACCACATATTCTTCAAGGATAAATATTTTTTACTCCTCACTTCCACCTTCACCTATAAATCTCTCTTCTATGTCCTACACGTAATATCACGATATTCTTTCCATCAATATCAAATACTATACGATAGTTACCGATGCGCCAGCGATAGGTACCGATATCGTTGTGTGTAAGTTTTTTGGCATAATGAAGTGGGTTGAGGACGTATATTTCGAGTTTCTTTTGTAGTCTATGTTTTGCTACTGCATCAAGGTCTTGAATATCTTTTACTGCAGATTTGGTATAGATAAGTTTATAGCTCATAGCTCTCCAAACACATCTTCGTGGGTGAAAACCTCTCCTTTTTCATATTCTTTTCGTGCTTTTTGTATGCTTTTTACGTAGTCTTTATTACTGAGTGCAACCAAATCTTCAAACAAATCAATATTGACCACTGCAGAAGTGATCTTGCCTTTATTTGATACCAATAGGTAATCTTTGTTCTCTTGTACCTCTTTAATACTATCTGCGAGGTTATTACGTAATATGGTCGTAGTTAAAACATTCATAGAAGTATTGTACATACGAAATGTACAGAATGTCAAGTATTCACTCCTCACTCACACCCTCACCCAAAAATAATTTACTGAGTGGTATCATATAGTTATGAACCCTCTCGAGAAAAGTGATGTGCTATTTCAAACCACAGATGTATTGGGTCGTCATATCAGTACTACCAAACAATACTGGGATAAGATTATGCATATTAAGCACAGAGAGCTTCAAACGAATATTAGGGAAGTTAAAGGAGATTTATTATGGCAAAAACAGTAACAGTAAAAAAAACATCAGATAAAGTCAAAATCTATTTTGACCCAATAGGGAACACTATGAATATTTGGTGGGGAGATCCCACCGATGCCTACACAGCAGAAGAGGTGGATTCTATGGATAGAAATGATGTTATTATCAAAGATAAAAAAGGAAACCCAATAAGTATAGAAATGATCGGCATATTACCACAAGAGCTTAATATTTCAGATCAAATGGCTCAATTCGGGGAAGATCCAAATACACCACATATTCTTCAAGGATAAATATTTTTTACTCCTCACTTCCACCTTCACCTATAAATCTCTCTTCTATGTCCTACACGTAATATCACGATATTCTTTCCATCAATATCAAATACTATACGATAGTTACCGATGCGCCAGCGATAGGTACCGATATCGTTGTGTGTAAGTTTTTTGGCATAATGAAGTGGGTTGAGGACGTATATTTCGAGTTTCTTTTGTAGTCTATGTTTTGCTACTGCATCAAGGTCTTGAATATCTTTTACTGCAGATTTGGTATAGATAAGTTTATAGCTCATAGCTCTCCAAACACATCTTCGTGGGTGAAAACCTCTCCTTTTTCATATTCTTTTCGTGCTTTTTGTATGCTTTTTACGTAGTCTTTATTACTGAGTGCAACCAAATCTTCAAACAAATCAATATTGACCACTGCAGAAGTGATCTTGCCTTTATTTGATACCAATAGGTAATCTTTGTTCTCTTGTACCTCTTTAATACTATCTGCGAGGTTATTACGTAATATGGTCGTAGTTAAAACATTCATAGAAGTATTGTACATACGAAATGTACAGAATGTCAAGTATTCACTCCTCACTCACACCCTCACCCAAAAATAATTTACTGAGTGGTATCATATAGTTATGAACCCTCTCGAGAAAAGTGATGTGCTATTTCAAACCACAGATGTATTGGGTCGTCATATCAGTACTACCAAACAATACTGGGATAAGATTATGCATATTAAGCACAGAGAGCTTCAAACGAATATTAGGGAAGTTAAAGGAGATTTATTATGGCAAAAACAGTAACAGTAAAAAA